>JAFNRY010000258.1 GCA_017385345.1 Kiritimatiellia bacterium | reverse complement strand
TGCTCCGTCGTTCAACATGTTCCCGGCTGTCACCACTTCGTTCGGTATTGAAACGGTACCTGCCGGGATTACATTCTCCAATGTCCACGCAGAGGCATCCGCCGTTTCCGCCCCGGCTATCGCCTTCACAGATCCGAAATGCGTCAGGAGCCGGCTCTTCTTCGCCTCCCCTATGCCCGGCACTGCGTCGAGAACGCTTTCGCGAATCGCCCTGTCGCGCAGTTTCCTGTGGTAGGTAATCGCAAACCGGTGCGCCTCGTCGCGCAGTCGCGTGCATACGAAAAGCGCCTGGCTGTCGCGCGGCAGAAGAAGATTCTCCCGCCCGTCGTCGAACACTATCTCCTCCTGCCTCTCGGCGAGACCCACGGACGGAATATCGTTTATTCCGAGTTCGGCGAATACGGCCCGCGCCGCCCTCAGCTGCGTGACGCCGCCGTCGCATATGAGCAAATCGGCCCGCGGCGACTTCGCTTCGATCGTGGACTCCGGCCCGTACCTGCGTCTCACGACTTCCGCCATCGCCCGCGGATCGTCTGCTCCTTCGAAGCCCGATATCTTGAAGCGCCTGTAGTATCGCCCGTCTGGCAGGCCGTCGCGCGCCACCACGAGCGAGGCGACGTTGTGGGTGCCGAAAAGGTTGGATATGTCGATGCACTCTATGGTGCGTGGCGGCTTCGCCAGACCGAGCGCCGCCGCGAGTTCCTCGATTCCGCGCAGCGCGTCCTCGCGCCGCATTTCCGGCGGCTTGCGCGTGAAGTGCGACTTGGCGACCTCTTTCAAGGCCGATACGGTGTCGCGCAAGCGCGCCGCGCGCTCGAAATCGCGTTTTTCCGCCGCTTCGCGCATCGCATCCGAAAGCTTCGCCGTCTCCGCCGGCCGCCGTCCTTCGAGAAACGCGCAAGCCTCTTCGAACCGCCTCAGATACTCTTCGCGCGACACCGCGCCGCCGCACGGCGCGCTGCACGTGCGTATCTTCTCCGCCAGACAGTGCCGCCGCTCTTCCGGACCGGGGCATATGGCGCGGCACGACCGTATCCCGTAACGTTTCTCCGCGCAGTCTTTCGCCGTGCGCACCGTCGTGCCGGAGGGAAACGGACCGAAGTAGCGCGCGCCGTCGTCGCGGATTATCCTTACGCATTCGAACCGCGGCCACATCGCCTGCGCGTCCGCGCGCAGGGCGAGATAGCGCTTGTCGTCGCGCATGAGAATGTTGAAGCGGGGCTTGTATTTCTTTATGAGCGCCGCCTCCGTCAAAAGCGACTCCGTCTCGTTTTTCACCGTCTTGAATTCGAAGTCCCAGACGCACGAGACCATCGAGCGCGTCTTTGGCGAATGCTTCGCGCCGGCGCGAAAGTAGCTCCAAACGCGCCGTTTCAGGTTTTTCGCTTTGCCGATGTAGATGATTTCCCCGCGACGATCCCGCATAATGTAGCAACCGGGACGGTCGGGCAGCGCTTTAAGGCGCTCGCGGACGAGTGGCGGCGTCACTCTTTCGCTTCTAACGACTTCTGGTTCGCCTTTGAGTCTTCGAGCGCAGGTTCTTCTTTCTCGCCTTCGGCCAGACCTTTTTTGAATTCGCCTTTGGCCTTTCCGAGAGAACGAGCCAGATCGGGAATCTTCTTCCCGCCGAAAAGCAGCAAAAGCACGGCCAGGCAGATGAGCAGCTGTATCGGCCCCATGTTTTGTATGAAAGCAAGTGTCGTCATTGGCATTCTCCGTACATGTTTTATAGGTATGATACCCTCTTTCCGCTCCGCTTGCAACAGAAAAATCGATCGGAGCGCGGGAAGACGGCAAGCGGAGCGCGTGAATGCGGCCAAGATTGCTCGTTTCCGGCCGCGCTGGCGGCGTCCGGCCCCTTGTGGCCTTTGCCGCGGCAACATGCGGCGTGGAAAATGGTATAATATTCAAATATGAACAAGATAGTCAGCAAAAGGCGTCTTTCCGAGAACGTCTTTGCAATGAGCGTCGAAGCGCCGCTTGTCGCAAGGGAACGCAAAGCGGGCCAGTTTGTCATTGTTATGGTCGATGACGACAAAGGCGAGAGGATACCATTGACAATAGGCGGATCCGACAGCGAGAAGGGAACGATAGACCTGCTTTTCCAGGCTGTCGGCGCGACTACGCTCAAGCTTTCCCGGCTCGAACCGGGGGAAAGCCTCGCCGCCGTCCTCGGACCGCTTGGCCGCCCTACCAGAATCCGCGGCCTTGACGGCGAGGCGCCTGGCCATGTCGTTTGCGTCGGCGGCGGCATCGGCGTCGCTCCCATGTATCCCATTGCCAAGGCGATGAAGGAGGCAGGCAATAAGGTCACTGTCGTGATGGGCGCGCGCAACGAAAGCCTTTTCGTCTTGGAGGATGAAATGCGCGCAATCGCCGGAGACAATCTGATTCTCGTGACCGACGACGGCAGCAAGGGCCGCAAGGGACTTGTGACCGAACCGCTGAAAGAACTCTGCGAAGCCGGCGGCGTGGACGAAGTCATCGCCATAGGGCCGCCCGTCATGATGAAGTTTTGTTCGTTGACGACCAAGCCTTACGGCGTCAAGACGACAGTTTCGCTCAATACGATCATGAT
>JAFNRY010000257.1 GCA_017385345.1 Kiritimatiellia bacterium | reverse complement strand
CGCCTCCGCAAGGCGGCAGTTCTCTTCGAGGTAGGCGGCCGGCACCGGCGCATCCTGCGGCGGAATGCCGGAAACGAGAAACTCCATCGCGGTAGAAATTGCAAGCGCTGCAATCATCATGATAATCTCCAACAACATTTCATGGAGGGAAGTCTAACAAACCGCGACGACGCGCGCAAGACCGCCCAATCTTTCGCACAAAAAAGGTTGCACATTCTGCACGACAACCGGAGACGCACATGCGATAGGCAGCGGTCTATATCAAAGCCACCGTTTTGGACTTCTACACGTGAATGAAGTGGCCGCCGAGTCGATGGTCGGAGTTTGGTTGCGACTTTGCGGCGGAATCTCCGCCGCCAGCCAATTCCTTGCGGATGATACGCAGCGCGGTTACGAAGTTCGCCACGGCCCGCTCAAATACGGCGTATTCCGTCTCGCCCTCTGACATTCTGCACAACGTAAGCATGTCGCGCTCGCGGTCAAGTCCGATGGTCGCGCCGTCCGTGCCGGCGAGGAGGTTGTTCGCTTCGAGAAGTTTCCCGAAGTCCCCCTCGCGGCCGTCTGCGGATGCGATGTCGGCGTAGATGTACAACTTGCCGTCGTCCGATTCGAAGTCGATTTCGTCGCCGTCGAATTTCACGGCCGCGGTGCCGGTTTCGGAGAGTTCCAGTTCCACCCCGGCGCGTTCGCCGAGTTCGTGCAACAGTTCAGCGTGTGTCATGCCAGCGTCTGTCCTATTTTAAGATCCTTGATTGCGGGTTTGTCGCCGAGTTCAAGCGTGAACTCCTGCGTGAGAATGCACTTGCCGACTTCCTGGCCTTTATCCATGAGCGTAACGTCTCCGAAGATTGGCGATTCGCATTTGGCGAAGATCTTCGCCGACTTGCCGTCGGGGGCAATGTCGATCTGGAAAGACATCGGACCTGAACCAAAGAGCGGGTACTGGGAGCGGTTGATGTCGCGGGAAACAAACTTCTCGACGCCCGGGATGTTCGCGATTTCCTCGTCTTCCTGTCCCGGCTTCCACGAGGCGAGCGGCGTCTTGTTAGGCACTGCGGTGGTGAGTTCGCCGAATATCTGCTGGTTCAGCATCATGGAGACGGCTTTGAGCTTGGCGGGATCGTTGCCGAGCGCCTTATTGAACGCCTCCAGCATCTTGGGGGCGGTGTCCGTTGGCACTGTGGAGCCGTTCAAGACGTACTTGTTGCGCGGAAGGTCCTGGATGAACGTTTCGAAGACGCCGGCGTCATTGAACTTTTTCTTGCTGGACGGGTCGAGGGTGTCGGTCAAGTATTCGTTCATGCGGCGGAGCAAGACATTCTCGAGGCCGTTGGCATCGGGCGAGCCGGGCTCGATATCGCGCCATGCCTTGAGGTCTTCGACGAAGCCTTTGACGATTTTCTCGGAGTTCTCCGCGGAAGCCGGCCTCCAGTCGAGGCGGCTGACGAGCCTGTCCAGGACCGGCACCGCCTCCGGCGCAAGACCCTCGGAGTACTTCTTGACCATTTCGCCGCCGGTCAGTTTGCGCGCCGTATATTGTTCGACGCCGGTGAACGCGGTCTTGGTGGGGAAGTCGCTCGTCATGATGCCGAGGAAGGTGTTGGCGACGTTGAGGGTCGAGAAGTCCTCGACGCACTGGTCGTATTTCACCCTGTCGAACCGGAGCCCGGGGTTGCTCAGGACGGCGCGTATAGGCTCATTGGCGGGCGGCCCCATGAGATTGTACTGTTCGAGCGTCATGTAGTCCATCTTGGCCGTGCGGACCTCGTTCATGGATGCGCTCAAGCTGTTTTCGGCTTCAGCGAGCTTGCCGGATTCGGCGAGTTTCGCAAGGCGTTCCGGGATTTCCGGATGGTCCTTCGCGAGGAGCGAAACCGTCATCATCTGCACAAGATGCTGCATATCGCTCGAGTCGGCCATCTTGGCCGCCGCATCGGGGTGGTTGGCGAGGATTTCCTTCGAGAACGCCTTGGCGAACACTTGGAAGCCCGCGCCGATTCCTTTGGCGTCGAGCGTGGCGGCGTTTTGCGGCTTGAGCATTTCCGCAAGGGAGGCGAACACCTTTTTCATGGAGGCGTTCCCGGCGAGTTCGCGGGCGAGGGAGACGACGCCCGCGTCTTTGAACGAACCCTCGCGCAGGGCGGTCTTCAAATAGTAGGCGCGGTCCGCAGGCTCGAACCCGGTTTCGTCGATGCTCTTGAGGACGGCGGCTTTGGCGAACGCGAAGTCTCCCACGATCTTGCTGGCCTTGTTCGCGATGGCGGGGAAATCGACTTTGTTCCCGTTCTTCACGTCGGCGACGACGTCCATGTAGAGGAAGCGGAGCTTGCCGCTGTCGGATGCAATGGTGGATGTATCCAGATTGTTGCTTACGAACCCCTTGCCGAGCCCCGTCGAGGCGGCGATCGTAGTCGCAGCGACGTTCTTGGCCGTCGCACGCGTCTTCGCCACCGATTCCAGAGCTTTGGCGACGTCCAGCGCCTGCTCCTTGACGAAGTCGACAAACTGCGACAGCGCAGCGAGGGACTCGGCGCTTTTCAGGACGGTGTTGCCTCTTTCGACAAACGCGGCCTTGACGTCTGCGATTATCTTGGCGTCGGTGAATCCGCCTTCTGCGAGCGCGGCGTCAACCTGCTTGCCGACGGCTTCGGACAGCCGCATCGGAGCGGCCAATGGGTTCTGGGCCGTCGGCGTCGAAATGCCTACAAGCGAAGATACCAAAGTGGACGCATCGGTCTGGTATGTCTTGGACAATTCCGGCATCACATTCTCTTTGAGCATGCCTTCGGCCTCGTGGATTTTGTTCCGGAGACCGGGTTTGGAGGCAAGCGCGATGTCCTCGGCGATGCTCGTGTAGAACACCTTTTCGTCGCTGCCGAGTTTTGAGTACGCCTCGTCGCCCACCGCCGCTTTGACGGCGTTCTCAAGCGACTTGCTCATATCGCAGAAAATCGCGCATCTGAGACGCAACGGAAGACCGCTGTCGAGCGCGCCTTCGAGCTTGCCGGTGTCGATGGCGCCGGCAACGGCCAGAAGTTTCGCCGGGCGCATGGCCGGAAGCGAATCGGCATTGAGGACCGATGCCTTCCAGCGCTGCTTCATGCCTTCGTCGATATTCAGCGTGTCGATTTCGGCCAGGTAGGATGTGCGTTCGTTCACGAAATCGTCCACCACCTCCGTCAGCGCCGCCTTGACGTTGAATCCCGGATCTTTGCAGCCCGGCGCCGTTCCGCCCATGATCTCGTTGGCGAGACTGTAGAGTTTGTTTTCCACTTTTCCCGTTTGGATTATGGATGACGCGAGGAACTTGTTCAGTTTCAGGGCGTCGGCGATCTTCCCGGTGGTGGAAGGCACCACAGAGTCCAGCGCCTCGTTCAACTCTTTCCTCGTCTGGACGAGGCCGGCGAGCTTGCCGGAGTGCTTTTCCAGAACCCGCGCTATTTCGGACTGCGTCTTGCATTCGACCAGTTCTTTGCCTATTTCCGGGAAGCGCTTCACCGCCATCATTCCCTGGGAATTCGCCGTCCCGCCGGGCTTTACGTTCGATTCTTTGCACATGGCGAGAAACTTTTGTCCGACGACCTTCGCGTTGAGCAAGTCGTTCGCCCTCTCGGTG
>JAFNRY010000256.1 GCA_017385345.1 Kiritimatiellia bacterium | reverse complement strand
GACGCCGCCAACCCGGCGCCGGAGTTCGACGCGGCCGGCAAGTCGGCGACAACCGCCTTCACGCAGGGCACGAACGGCGTCTGGACCCTTACGACTTTCGCCGAACTGGCCAACAACGCAATCGGCGCGGACGTATCCGGGGACCAGATAAAGGTCTATTCCGCCGCCAAGCTCGAAGATCTCGAAACCGCGGCGCCGATGACGGAAGGCGTGACGGTAAAGGAGAAGAAGAGCGCGGTCAAGACGACCATCGAGGTAGTCGCGCCCGCCGAGGACAAGGCCCGCTTCTTCAAAGTCGAGTTCGGCAAATAGCCCCCGGCCCCTCCATCCGCGGCAAACCGCGAAAAAACGATTGACACGCGAGGGGCGGATTGCATATAATACTTGCCAATCGTCCAACTGGATCGGGCCGAACCGACTGCCCGAACGGCAAGGGCGGAAACGAGAAAGGTACAGACAATGCCTAAGATGAAAACGAAGAAGTGCGCGGTGAAGCGCATGAAAACGTCGGCGACGGGGAAGGTCATGCGCTCGCAGGGGGGCAAGGCCCACTTGAACGGGTGCAAGCCGAGGGCGCGCAAGCGCAACCTCCGCGGCACGACCGTGACCGACGCGACAGTGACCAAAACAATGAAGCGGATGCTTCAGGACTAAAGGAGGTTCCCCGCAATGCGTGTAACAAATGCACCCGCTTCCCGCGAACGCCGCCGCCGCCGCCTCGAGCTGGCGAAAGGCTTCTACGGAGCACGTTCCAAACTTTTCCGCACGGCGACCGAAGCGGTCGATCGCGCGATGCGTCTCGCGACGGAGCACCGCAAGCTCAAGAAGCGCGACTTCCGCCAGCTGTGGATCGCCCGCATCAACGCCGCCGCGAGGGCCGAGGGGATTTCGTACTCGAAGTTCATGGCCGGTCTCGCGAAGGCCGGTTCAACGCTGAACCGCAAGATGCTCAGCGAAATCGCGATCCGCGACCCCGAAGGGTTCAAGCAGATCGTGGAAACCGCGAAGAAGGCGTGAGGAAGATTTTTCCTGCGATCGCCTTAGCGGCAATGCTGGCGGCGGAGACTTGCGAAGCCTCCGCCGCTTTTGACATTGTTCCGCGCTCCCCCGCCGGAGCCGCGCTCGTAGCGGAATACAGGCGCTCGCAGGGATCTCTCGCCACTTTCGCGGCCGACACGCTTCTCGAAACCCTCGGTCTCGGAGATGTAAAGATCGAATGGGCGGTGTTCTCGTTTTCATCGCCGATTCCGCGCGTCTGGGAAGGGCCGGACGCGATACGCCGCTGCTCCGCGGCGCTGCGCTTCGACCACGACGCCGGAACGCCCGGCCTCGCCAAGGGGGCCGAGCGCGACGGCGAAGTCGAAGGCCTCGCGTGCTGGAAAGTGGCGCGGCCGGCGTGCGTGGCGGCCTCGCTCGACGGCAAACTTCTCCTCGCCGCGCCCGAACGCCGCGCCCTGGCGAGGCTCGTCCGGCTCTACAAATACGGAGAAGGCTCGGCATGCCGCGGCGACTGGCCGGAAAAGGAAGGTTTGATCCGCATAACGGTGCCCGACGTCGTAGGCGAAATGCGCAAAGCCATTCCGGCGATGGACGCCTTTCTCGAAGATCTGGAATCCTACGCGCCCGAAGGCGCCGCGGCCATGCGCACGCTCAAAGATTTCACATGCACCATTTCGTTCGCCGGGAAAAACGGCTTCGCATTCGATTTCGCCGTCCGGGCGGCGACTAAAACGGACGCCGGCAGCCTCGGCGACATGCTGCAGTCGGGGATAGACACGGCGGTGCTGCCCGGGGACGCCACGGTAAGCACGAACGGCGCGAAAGTCGGATTCCGGCTTCTCGCCGGGAAAAACGACGCGCCCGAGCCACTCGCGGCGATACTCGCCGCATGCATAACGGCGAGCGGCGCGAAGGAGACGAACTGATGGAGATCGTGAGTCTCGCCGGGCGCCCGAACACGGGGAAGAGCGCGCTTTTCAACCGCATCGCCGGCAAGCGCATAGCGATCGTCTTCGACCAGCCCGGCGTGACGCGCGACCGCGTGACGCGCGAAGTGGATTTCGCCGGCCGCAGAGTAATGCTCGCCGACACCGGCGGCATGGCGTTCGACCGCGCGACGACGGGCGATCCGCTCGACGCGGAGACGCGCCGCCAGGCGGAGATCGCGGTAGAAGACAGCGCGGTCTGCATTCTCGTCGTCGATGCGCGCGAAGGAATCACGCCGCTCGACGAGGAAATCATTTCGAGGACGAGGGCGTCCGGCAAGCCGTGCCTTCTGGCGGCGAACAAATGCGATACGCCGGCGGACGACTGGCGCGCGCAGGAGTTCGAATGCTTCGGTCTGAAGACCTTCGCCGTCTCCGCCGAGCACGGCCGCGGCGTCGATGCGCTCGTATCGGCCGCCGCCGCGCTGCTTCCGCCCCCGGCGCCGGAAGAGGAATCCGCCGCCAAGCCGCTGCGCGTGGCGATCGTAGGCAGGCCGAACGCGGGCAAAAGCTCGTACATAAACCGCCTGCTCGACGCGCCCCGCGTCATCGTATCCGAAACGCCTGGCACGACGCGCGATTCCGTGGAAGTCCCCTTCTCGATCGGCTCCGGCCCCGATGCGCGCCGCTACACGCTCGTCGATACCGCCGGTCTCAAGCCGCACACGAAAATGTCCAAAAGCTCCGTGGACAACTTCTCGCTGTTCAGGACGGAAAAGGCGATCGAGGAATGCGACGTGGCGGTGCTGTCGATCGACGCGTCGGCCGGTCCGACGATGCAGGACAAGAGGATCGCGTCGAAGATAATAGCGGCGAAGCGCGCGTGCGCGATACTCGTCCAGAAATGGGATCTCGCGCAGGGCGGCGGAATGACGGAGACGAAGGCGGCCGAAGCGCTGCGCGCGATGATGCCCTTCATGCCGTACGCGCCGATCGTGTTCTGCTCCAGCAAGAGCGGCTACAACATCAGGCGCAGCATCGACGCCATCGACCGCGCGGCGGCCTCGGCCTCGCAGCCGCTGCCGACGGGAATGCTGAACAACGCGATCGCCAAGGCCGCGAAGAAGACGCAGCCGCCGATGGTGCGCGGCAGGCGGCTGAAGATATACTACGCCCTGCAGACCGGCTCGAACCCGCAAACCGCACGCCTCTACGTCAACGACCCGTCGCTGGCGACGCCGGCCTACCTCGCATACATCGAAAAGGCGGTACGCGCGAGATTCGGCCTCGAAGGCGCGCCGCTTTCGTTCATCCTGAAGCGGAGGGAACGCAAGGGCGCGGCGGCGAAATGACGGACTACTCGAAGCTTCTCAACGAAAAGCAGTTCGAAGCGGCGACGGCCGGCGGCGGACCGATTCTCGTGCTCGCGGCCGCCGGAACCGGCAAGACCAGAACGCTCGTCCACCGCGTCGCGTACCTTGTCGAAACCGGCGTGGACCCCTCG
>JAFNRY010000255.1 GCA_017385345.1 Kiritimatiellia bacterium | reverse complement strand
TCAATTCCATGAAATCCTTTTTCGTGAAACGCGGCGGGACGCGCAGGGGAACCATGTGCCGCTCTTTGTTGTAGTACTCCTCCCTGAACCAGCGATACACAGGCGAAAGGGTGAACCAATTGCCGATCCGCGTCCTGGGATGCTCCGCCGATCTTTTGTAGAACCAGTCCGCCTCTTTCACATCATGCAAGCTAAGCGATGCGACGCCTCCAAGCATCAAGGCCCACGCGCGGATATCGGGGGATTTGGCGTATTCAACAGCCGCCTTGGCATAATCTATCGCTTTCCTGCGATAATGGAACCGTTCCGTGACGCGATCCTGCGGCGCTTTCCACCCGGCCCATCTCGCGTCGTTCGTGCCGCCGCCCATTCGCGCCGGCAGTTCTGCAGGCTCGGCGACCGGAACGGCATCCCAAGAATAATCCCCGCCGTAGATCGCCACGTCGGGGCGCAATTCAGTCCCCATGATTTCCATCCCCCGCGTCAAAGTCAGCCGGCTTAAGTTGAAGAACGCCACCGCCCGCGTGTCGAAATCCCTGCTTTCGTCATGGGCAATGTCTGACAGAGCGCAGAATTCGTCGCAGAGGGGTTTCAATTCCTCCGGAGCCCAGGCCGAAGCCTCCTTGATGCGTCCGCAGCGCATCAGTCTTCGCATCAACAGCCCGCGCAAAATATCTTTGTCGCGCGGCTCGATCCGGTTTCCCCGCATGAACTTCATGAGTTCATCCGCCGTCATGCACCTTTCTGCGACAAATGCGATGTCGATCCAGTTGCGCGCGAGCAGAAAAGCGTACAAGGCCTCTTCCAGATCGCGGGTTGCGACCATCACCGCTCCCAACTCGCCTGACACGATCCGCGAAAGCGTCGGTTCGCTGGATTCCGGCAATGCCGAACCACGGGAGCTTCCATACAAGTCTTCCCGGAAATATCCTGAAGGCCCGTACATCCCGGAGTAATTGATCGTGTCCCAGAATTCATTTTCATTGTCTCGCCCCGGCTTCACGAGCCAATAATCATCTCCGCTGATGCTGTACCCAGTCGGGACATTGCCGGTTCGATCTCCCTTTCGCCGGTATTCGACCAACCAGTCGTGAAGAAACTTGCCCGCCTGTTCATAGTTTCCGTCGAGCCTTGCAAGCCGCGCCTCGAGGAAAAGCCGGACGAGCGAACGCTCTGGCGCGATCGCGAGCAGTTTCCGGCAGAGATCCAGGTCTCCGCGACTGAATGCGATCCATGCCTGTCTGTCGGCCTCCAGCGCCGGCTTTTCCGGACGGACGGCGCCAGCCGGGAGATGACCGCCGGCGCCATAAGCGATTGCGACTTCGACGCCGGCTTGGTCGGTGCACATGGTTTCGATCCATTCCTTCCCGGGCGCCTTCAACGGCCGTCTTCTGCAGAAAATGCGTTTCGCAAAACCAGGCCATTCCTTCCATTCCACGCCTGCATACGCCGTCAACACCAGCGGATCGTAGCGATTCCCGCATGTCCTTGACAGAAACCGGAGCGTGAATGCCTCCAGCCCCGCCGTATCCTTGAAGCCGGCGTCGACCGCCTTGCGGAGCGCATCGACATGCACGTCCTTGCCGCTGAACGTCTGCGCATTCGCAATCCGTACGAAATGCACCCATACGGTCCGGTATGATCGCCGCTCCTCCGGAAGCGCAAGCAATTTTCCGAACGGCGCGGGATCCTCATCCTTCCGGAACACAAGCCATTGGGCATGGCCAAGTTTATAAAGGTAGAATTCCACGGCATAGGCCGGGATTCCCGTCGGAAGCTCCACCTCCTCTCCGTTTTCCAAGCGCCTGCACACGCTGTCGCGAAACGCGACAAACCGCCGCCAGTCCTCAATGATGTCTCTTTTCGACCCCCCCGCCGCTTCTCCGGCGGAAAAAAAGTCCGCTTCGTCGGCTTCGGAGGTTGAGACGTGATTGCCTTTAGGCGCTTTCCCCGTCCATGCTGGATAATAGTGCGCGCCTATCATTGCCAGTTCCGTTCCCAGGTGCGGGGTCACGCGATAGTCGTAACGGGCGCGTGCAGCGTCGTATGTATTATCGTCATCGATGGAATGCGGGAAATAGGACACCGGGAAAAACGGCC
>JAFNRY010000254.1 GCA_017385345.1 Kiritimatiellia bacterium | reverse complement strand
TTGAATTCGTCGATCAAGAAAGGGGATTTTGTCGAAAACTCTGGATCGAGTTTCGGATCGTGTGTAAACGACAGTAAGGTTGGGGTTGAAATAATGGCGGAGGCCTCTTCGCTGCTTCTGACGTGATTTTGTATATCAGGAATAAGCTTTCCGTCAATTAGCAGGGCCATCCTTGGTGTGCCGGCGATATTGGAAATGCCATCCTTGTCCCAGATGATGGCGTAGTGATGCCAGTCGCGGAAATTGCTTGTAGGGAACAAGTCTTCATACCGAAGAGACCTGCATCCCCGGATGCTGGCCATGTTGCCCAGGAATGTCCAGGTAGAGAAGCCCGAGTTGCCTCCTCCGTTGTTTGATACAATATCCAACGTGGAGATGGTGTTGTTCGTGGATTTCTGGGTGATGGTGAATAACCTTGGGTCTCCTCCATTGCCGATATAAGAAGACGGTTTTTGAATCTTTGCCCAAAATTCGATGCAGCCGGATGTGCCGAAGAAATGAGCGGGGAGTTCGAATGTCGCGTTCTGCGAATAGACTGTTGTCTGCATAGCCATGCCAACCTTGCCTTGCATAAAATCTCCTCGCAGGAAAGTCCCCTGCGGACCAACCGCAGGCGTGGTGACGGAGTCCTTGCCATCGAAAGTGCAGTAGAAGACGAGGCCGGCTTCGTCGCAATTCGCCGCAGCGCAGCGCTTAGCAAGCGTGAGCGAGCGGACGGTCCTGCGAGGGATGTCGAGTCTTCCGAGGACCGTCCTGAGGGTGAATCTCTTGTCGCGGACCCTCATCGTGAACCTGTCTCCGTTTTCAAGCTCCACCTTTGCCGCGTTGTTCGTTCCGGAAAAGGTGATCGACTTAACAATCGCCGGGTTGAGGGCGAGCTTTCCGATGAAGGCGGTCGAGCCGGTGATCTTCGGCGCAAGGAACTCGCCTTTTATGGTCGAGCCGTCCGACAGCAGCGCGGTCGCCGCGACGGTAGTCTTCGCGGCGTCTTTGCACGCGGCGGCGCATTGCGCCGGCTTGTCGGCGCTCGCGGCGAGGGAAACGGCAATCGCGAGGATTGAAGCAATGACTGTGATATGGTTCATAAGACCTCCTTTGCCGAGTATTGTACCATAAAAGACGATGCCTGTGCGGAAGTAATGATACCTTCCTAAATCGCCATGTAGCCACGGTGGGGTTGCCTGATTTTTGCTATAATATTGCCGATGGAGAACGAGATGTGCGATCGAAACATGCCGCCGCATATAGCGCACGACTTCGAAGCCATGAAGAAGGGCATCGAGGAGAAGCTTTATGTACGAAGCGATGTTTGGAAAGGAAATCTGATATGAAAGTGGTACTTCTTGCTGGCGGGGCTGGAACACGCATCTCGGAAGAGAGCGTGTTTCGTCCGAAACCTATGGTCGAGATAGGCGGCATGCCTATACTCTGGCACATAATGAAGACGTATTCGTATTATGGTTTCGATGATTTTATCGTATGCGCCGGGTACAAGCAGCACATGATCAAGGATTGGTTTGCCAACCGCTATCTGCACGCGAGCGACGTCACGTTTGACTTTACTGGTGGCAAAAGCGACATGGTTGTCCATCGCAGCAATTGTGAGCCATGGAAGGTGACGATCGTCGACACTGGTCTCGCGACTATGACGGGCGGACGAATCGCCAGAGTGCGCGAATATGTTGGAGACGAGCCTTTCATGATGACATACGGAGACGGCGTCTGCGACGTCAACATCAAAGATCTGCTTGCGTTCCACAAGGCCCACGGGAAGGTCGCCACGCTCACGGCCGTTGTGCCAGAGCAGCAGAAGGGCACGCTCGACATCGGCGAAAACAACTCGGTGCGCGCATTCCGCGAAAAGTCTGCTGCGGATTCCTCTCCGATAAAC
>JAFNRY010000253.1 GCA_017385345.1 Kiritimatiellia bacterium | reverse complement strand
GACGTGTAGTAGCTTGAAATATCCTTTATGTTCATGGCGATGGGCCAAGGATTGCAGGCGAAAGCAAGTTGGTTCGCCGATACGGTGAACGAGGATTCGCCGTCGAGCGCTTTCACCTTGCCGGAGAGAGTAAGCGTCGTCGTCCCGGTAGCGGTAGAAGCGCGGCAGAAGAAGAAGGTCTTGCCTGTAGCGAGGGTGTCGGTCGTCTCGACCGTCGTGCCGACCTTGCGCCACTGCGTCGTTCCGCGGCTACTGTAGTAGAAATATTTGATCCAGCCTGCCGTCGCCGTATCCCAGACCCAAATCTGGTCGGAAACGCCATAGGATGCGCCGCCTTTTGGTGCACCTACCGCGACGAGATCCTTGATGGCGACATCCGAACCATCCACGTTCTCGAACACCGTCCCCAGCGCGACATACTGGTTCGCCACTACCCCCTCAATCGTCGTATAGCCGACAATCGATGAACCTCAGCTTTTTCAAACATATACGGGCTCAATGCCGATTTCTTCGTGCAGTAGAAGTGCAGAGATGTGCGGTTTGAAGAGGCGACAATCCGTGATTTTTATATGCCTCCCAATTAGACATTTCGTGACTTTGCGTTGCCTACACCTTTGACAATCCGTGATAAAATTTGATACAATACGCTCAAATACAAGGCAAATACAATGTTTTTCAAACGAAAACTATACGATAGGCTTGTTGAATGGAAGAAACGAGACGCTGGCAGGTCGGCACTCCTTATTGAGGGCGCGCGACGCGTCGGCAAGACTTCGCTCGTGCGGGAATTCGGCAAAAGAGAGTACCGTAGTGTTGCCTTTATCGATTTCTTCAAGGCTCCAAGAGCGGTAATCAAGGTGTTCGAGGAGGAGTCGGACGACATCGCTGTCTTCTTGAAACGCCTTTCAGCCACGCTTGGCGTTCGGTTCTATCCCCGCGAGACGCTGATAGTGTTCGACGAAGTGCAGTTCTATCCAAGGGCTCGCGGACTCGTCAAGTATCTTGTGGAGGACGGGCAGTATGACTACATTGAGACCGGTTCGCTGATTTCAATCCGCAAGAACGTGAATGATATCGTAATCCCGTCCGAGGAGCGCTCTGTGCGGCTCGATCCGATGGACTTCGAGGAGTTTCTCTGGGCGTTGGGCGACGAGACGGCGGTACCTTACGCGAAGGAGTGCTTTGAGGCCGTCCGCCCTCTTGGCGCGGGCGCGGTGGACAAGATCTGGAAACGCTGGCGCGAGTATATGCTTGTCGGCGGGATGCCGCAGTCGGTAGCGGAGTTTGTCGAGTCAAGGAACTTTGCTTACGTCGATGAAGTGAAGCGCGGCATACTGAAACTGTACCGAAACGACATGGCGAAGGCGCCGGCAAAGGACGAGGCGAAGATTGCCGCCATTTTCGACTCCATGCCCAGCCAGCTTTCAAGGCCGGGCGGCGCGAAATCATATCGCCTCTCCGAACTGGACAAGGCGGCGAGGATGAGAGAATACGAAGATGCGTTTCACTGGCTTGAAGAGGCCCATATCGTTGCAAGATGCGTGAACACAACCGATCCTTCCGACGCCGGACTGTCCAAGAGCGAGGAATACACGACTTTCAAGGCGTTCATGTGCGATACCGGGCTTTTGACGACGCATACATTCGGCAACGGCAGCGCCAAGGACAATGCGCTGTATGCCGCCATTCTCGACGACCGCATCGGGGTGAACGAGGGGATGCTTGCCGAAAACGCCGTAGCCCAGGCATTGCGATCGAGAGGGGAGCGGCTGTTTTTCTATTCACGCGCCAACCGTGACGTCAGGGCCGAGCGCATGGAGGTTGATTTCCTGGTGTCAAGTGGCGGTAAAGTGTGTCCGCTCGAAGTCAAGTCCGCCGACTGGCGGCATCACCGCTCGCTGGACAAGTTTCGCGTCAAGTTCAAAGATCGCCTTGGACAGCCCTATATTCTCTACACTAAAGATGTAATGGAGAAGGATGGGATAATCCATCTTCCTTTGTACATGGCGATGTTTCTGTAAATGAACAAGCCGCCTCCGGGAATGGAGGCGGCTTGTTTGCGTTGTTTTTGCCTTGCGGCTGCGCTTTATTAGGCGCGGCGGCGACGGAGGGCGAGGCCCGCCATGCCGAGCAGCATGAGGAGGCCGCTCGTCGGCTCCGGGACAACCTTCAGATTCGCCCAGGAGGAGGCAGATGCGGCGTCACCATTAAGGAATGTCGCCCAAGTATCGCCAGACATGGGATCTACCGCCTGACCGCTCGTACCAGTGGCGACGACCATCCAGTAGGTGTTATCCTGATTGAGTGCCGTAAGCCCGTCGCCCTCGACGAGGAGGAGCGTGTAGGCCTGATCAGCCGCGTCGGACGCAAGGCCGGTCATCGACACGGGCGTATCGAGCGAGCCGAACTGGTAGGTGTCGGGATCCTGCCCCGAAGTGGCGAGGAGAGTAAGCCCGGTGAGGTCGATGGTCGAGGCGGTCGTGGTCGCCGCTCCGAGATACAGGAACGCGGTCGCCTGAATCGAATCGCCGACATAATTGCCGTTGCGGTCGAGGTCTTCACCAGAGCCGAATCCCCAAGTTGCGCTTGCCGCGCTCGCGGCGAACGCCATCGCCGCAGTAGCGGCAAGAATCATTAGTTTCTTCATTTGTTATGTTTCCTTTTTAGCACGCGACACTTCGCCGCGCACAAATTATTTCGTGAACGTAATCGTCGCTGTCTCGGCAGCAGTTGATGCTCTTTGGAAGAAGAAGCCGATTCCGGCGGGGATGGTGTCGGCGGTCTCGGTCGTAGCGCCAACTTTGCGCCACTGCGTCGTTCCGCGACTGCTATAGTAGAAATACTTGGTCCAGCCGGCCGTCGCGGTGTCCCAAAGCCAAATTTGGTCGGAAACACCGTAGGAAGCTCCTCCTTTTGGTGCACCGGACGTGTAGTAGCTTGAAATATCCTTTATG
>JAFNRY010000252.1 GCA_017385345.1 Kiritimatiellia bacterium | reverse complement strand
GAGTGAACGTTCCGGTGTAAACCTCGCTTTCGAGGTAATGGTCCGCATACGCCTTGGCCTTGATCGTCGTCGTGGCATTTATCGCAATCGGCCCGGTGTACTTCGTGCTGTCCTTCGTCGGCTCGCTGCCGTCCGTAGTATAGTAGATCGTCGCGCCGTCGGTCGCGCAGGAGAGCGAGACGGAGAGGCTGTCCGCGGCGAACGTCGCCGCCGCGGGCGAAGCGGTCGGCGTCGCGGCGTGTTCGGTGGGCCACTTGTCCAAAAGGTATTGGGTCACCATCTCACGCTGCTCGTCTGTAAGAACGTAATCGAATACAATCAGTTCTGAAAGCTGCTTGCCGCCGTTGCGTTGGGGAATGGCCCGGTCCTGCGTCATCGAGCTGGCGGCGCACGCCCGGGACATTTCCATGCAAACGACAATCGGCTCGGTATCGCTGGGAATGTCTTTCTTTGCGACTTCATCCTTGCCGTTCCACATGCGTTCGATGTACGCGCCATTGGAGTACTCGACCCAATATCCGCTTTCGTTGCCGCGATGGAAATGATATTCGTTGGCATCGCCAAGCCAGAATGCATCGGGCGATTTCGCGATTTTCACCGCCATGAAAACGGTATAAACGTCTGTCATGCGCGTGAACGCAAGGTCCTTGCCGCTTTGCACCGCTCCAAAATCCACGGTCGGATAGCCTTGCGTCGTATCGTAAATCGGCAGCAACATGCTCCCGTTCTGGACGGCGGCGTTGGAGCCTACGCGGGAGGCCCAGCGCGTGACTTCGTTGTTTCCGTTCACGGTCAGCGTATCCGCGACCGACGCGTCGAGCCAGAACGTCGCGTCGTTTTCAATGAGCTGCTCCGCGGTCGCGTATTGTTTCAGTACCTTTACGTTGTTATCAACGGTAATGTTCGACAAATCGACGCTGCCGCCCTCCGTCAAGACGATCTTCGCCGGAGAGGAGGAGGAGTTGGTCACCTTGGCGCCGAGATAGGATCCGGTCAGGCTGTCAACCCGCAGAGTGTGCCCGCAGAGATCGAGGGCTGCGCCGTCCAATGAGATTTCACCGAGTGCACTCCAGTCGCAGTCCGCCGAGAGCCGCACAGTTTCGGAACCGCTGCCGAAGGTGAAGTTCTCCGACGAGAACGCCAGTTCGGCGCCGCCGTTGATTTTGACGCCCACCGGGGTGAGCTTCTTGTGGTTGCCGGCGACGATGTAGCTGCCGTAACCGCCGTAGCCGCTGTCGCCGGCGATCATCGTGAAGCGGTGCCAGCCGGCCTTCATGTCGATCGCGCCGTGGCACTCCCCGGTCGTCCGGCAGTACAGCACCCATTCGTCGTCGATCTTGAGCGCGATGTAGTCGTCAACGTATCCGTGCAGTTTCCAGTGGCCGGCCTGCGCGGATTCCACCTTGAGCCAGCCGTCGAAGCGCAGCTGATGCCCGGCGAGTTCCGCGGGGTTGTTCTCGGGATTGTGTATGAGGCCGCGCTGCATCGTGTCCACCGTGCCGGCGCCGAGCTGCGCGGCGTAGTCGTTCGCGTCGAGCAGCATGTAAGGAACGGAGCTGGAGGAGAGCGTGGCGTTCGTCGCCCACATCGTAGCGGTGGCGCCGGCGCCGATCTGCACCTTGCGCCAGGCAGGCTTGTAGCCGCCGGGGATGGAGAACGCCGTCGTTCCGGCGACTATGACCGTCGTCTTCTCTCCCGGCACGCCGGAGACGGTATTGCCGTTGTTGTCGGTGCAAACCCAGTTGGACGCGTTGGCGAGGTCGGCGGCGGACGGAGAGCCGGAGCCTCTCCACACGGCGGTCTCCACGTACGTGTATTCCGTCGATGCCGGCACGGAGGTAAGCAACACGTCCGGGCCGGCCTTCGCATTCGCGGAAAGCTGCGCGTCGCTCAATACTCCCTTCCAGATCCGCACCTCGTCGTATTCGGCGCAGGCGTCGGCGTCGGCCCCATAGAAGGAATGTCCAAGGTAGAGGACCGGATTCGAGATGTTGTGGAGGCCTGTCGGCACGATCTGGCTGCCGGTGCGCAAGAGGCGGCCGGTCGCTGCGTCGCGCTTCATGAATCGGATTGCGGTGCCGCCGTCGCCCTGCCGCTCGAAAGTGGCGGAGATGTGGTACTGGACGCCGAGGCTGTACGGCGCCATTGTATTGTCCGTATCGCTCGTCCCCGTGTTCTTGGATTCCGCCCGATCCTGCATGATGTCGGATCCCAGCGTCCATGTGAGCGTAAAATAGTGCGTCGTGTCCGCGCCGTAGTCGAAGATGCGCCCCCAGTTGCGAACTTCGGTCTGCGAAGCCCAGATTTCGATTGTGGCGGCGTCCGTGTCGAGGAGGTTCGTGCCGAGATTGAGCGAGCCTTGGCTGTTTCCATTGCCGGTCATCTTCGCCTTGCCGTCCGCAATCATGACGTTGGAGCCGATCTTCGCCGCGGCGGAACTGCCCTTGGAATCGTCGAGGCCGCCGTTGAAGCTCCAGCGGTGCGTGAGCGCGACGGCGGGCGAGGACACGGCGGTGCCGAGGTTGAGGTCGAGGCCGTGGATGTTGCCGACCCTGCCGACGACGGGTTCTCCGTTCGCCCCGGCCCAGGCCGAAGAGAGGCACGTATAGACCTGCCGCTCCACCTTCGCGGAACTGTTCCCGCTCGTCGCCGAAATCGTGTAGAAGCCGGCGGGAAGCATGAGGGCGTAAACGCCCTTTCCGACCGTCGAAGAGGTTTCGCCGTTGAACGACTTGGTTCCGCCGTTGGAAGATGTCGCCGTGTAGGAGGCGCCGGTCTCGCGGTTCACAGCGATTACGGTGACGCCGCCGACAGCGCTACCGTTGCTGAGGACGCGCCCGCTCACGATCGTGAGGTCCGCCACGCCCTTCGACGGCGGGTAGATGTTGTACACGCATCCGCCGACGGAGGTGAATTTGCCGATGGACGGCGGCGTGTACCAGGTATCGCTTCCGACGTCGCCCCATCCCATGTTGAAATGGACGTAGAGCGTGCCGCTTGAATCGTACCCGTAGCCGTCGCCGACGATGGCGTGGCCGCCGCCGGAGTAGCTTACGTTCACGGCGCACGGCATCCCCGCGTCAATGCTCGCAAGCATGGCGTCTTTGTTCCAGCCGTTGACGATCTTCGCGTTCGCGTACCCGAAAGTATCCACCAGACGATGTCCCAGCACCGGACCCGGCGAGCCGCTGCCGCCGCTCTTGTAAGTCATGTAGCAGGAAAGCCCCACGTCGCGCGTAAGCTTGCCGAGCGCGGCCTTCTTGGTGGATGAATCAGAAGACGACGGAACGAGATTGATGTTGCTCCAATCGTATGTGCCGCCGAACGCCGGAGACCAAGCGGTCTTGCTGGAAGACGCGGAGTTTCTATAATATCCGCCAGAGAGGTTCCATCCCTTCTTCGTGCCGTCGCTGTACACGACGTCTGCGTAGAAGTCGCCCGCCGCCGTGACGTTGACGGAGGAATCCGGCCACTTCCAGTAGCGCATGATCTGCCCGCCCATCGTGGCGACGCAGCCGCACACCCATCCGTTGCCGTTGTTCGCCGTGCCGTTGCCGGGTGTGTACCAGTTCTCGCCGCGCCCGGATTGGTTCCACGACGACTTTACAAGATAGTCGACACGCAAGTCGGCGGACGGCGCGGAGGCCGCGCTCGACGCGCGGCCGCTACGCGCCGGCGCCCCGGCGGCGCGGAGCCTGGCCCACTTGGCGGCCGCTGGAG
>JAFNRY010000251.1 GCA_017385345.1 Kiritimatiellia bacterium | reverse complement strand
GCGGCGGGCCGACGGACCGCGGGCCGCCGCGCTCCGCGGATCGGCGTCCACCACGCTTCTCGCCTCGTCCTCGAGCTTCGCGAGCTCGACCGCCTCCTTGTCGTTCAGAAGGCGTTCGAACTCCTTGCGGAAGCGCGCGGCGTCGGCGGGGAAGCGCTTTTCGAGCTTGGCGAGCGTTTCGGAGTCGCCGTGGAGGTCGCGCAGCCTCGACAACGCCCTGCCGGGAAGATTCTCGAGATCGTAGTCTATCAGTTCCTTCCAGCGGACGACGCCAGAGGGCTGGCGCTCGTCGAACACCGCTTTCCCGGCGGAACCGCAAGCCAATGCGGCGTTGTCGCCGGAATACAAAAGCCGCCTGCCCGTCGCATCGAAAAGAACGATGCGCGCGTCCGAAGCGCCGGACGGCCCGGCCGCGGGCTCGTCGGCGGCTGGCGCGCCTCGCTCCGGCGGCTTCTTCGCGAAAGGCCCGGAGCATTCTACATTGATATAAACGGGATAAGTCAAGCCGAGTTTTTCAACAGCCTTCTTCGCCGCGGCAGAATCGCCGCCAGTATGGCAGCCGAGAAGGACGAACGCCTTCGTCTTGTAAGCGGACCAGGCACTTTGCAGCCTGCGCAGATCGTCGGCGTTGGCGGGATCGGCATAGTCGCGGCGGTCGAACAAAACCACTTTTCCCCGCAAATAGCCGGCGGACGCAACGCGTCCGCCAACTCGATTATCCGGCATTATTCCGGACCACTCTGCGGTTGCGGCGCACGACCAAAAAAGGACGATCGCCGCAACCGCCGGAATTGCACGCATCAGAGCAGAGTTATTTCTGTTCCTCGTCGCCGTATCCCTTGGATTTGAGATACTCGATAACCTTGCCGACGGTAGAGAGTTTCTCGGCGTCCTCTTCGGGAATCGCAGCGCCGAACTCTTCTTCAAACGCCATGATGAGCTCGACATTGTCGAGCGAATCGGCGCCGAGATCGTCGATGAACGACGCTTCGGGCGTAACCTGCTCTTCGTTGACGCCGAGCTGATCGACGATTATGTTCTTGACTCTATCTTCAAGCTTTCCAGCCATGATGGACTTCCTCCTTCGTTTGTTTGGCGATATTCTACCATATTTCTGCGCCGCCGCAAGAGAGAAATCGGCCTGGAGTTATTTTTCACCACAAGTTTTCCCGTCATTCGGTGGCTCGAGCAAGCCGTATTAAATAGGCATCTTGCCAGTTGACATTGCATATGGCGGAAAACAATTTGAAAAACGGGCTTGAAGCCCGTTCCACCCGGAATGTCGCGATTGCCCCGCCGCAAGTGGAACGGGCATCCTGCCCGTTGATACTGTATATGGCGGAAAACGACTTGAAAAACGGTCTGGAAACCCGTTCTGCTTACGCCGGCAAAATGAGAGATAATTGACAATTTTGCATCTTCGGAAAAAAGTAAAAATATGCAATTATCGATTGCAGGGATTTTGCCGGCGTTCCACGCCGGGATACGACGTCCAACGCGGACAGCGTACCAACGGCGTTTCCGCCGCCGATGTTCGCCGCCGCAGTGCAGGGCCGACGGGGGCGGAAAATGATCTTGAAAATATCTGCAATTTCATGTGGGCAATTTTGAATTTTCAAAGCATTATCCCGCAACGAAACTTTTC
>JAFNRY010000250.1 GCA_017385345.1 Kiritimatiellia bacterium | reverse complement strand
GGCATCAAGGGCGGGACGGCCGGAGTGGTGCGCGTGCAGACGGACAACAAGAACCGCGCGGCGGCCGAAGTTTCCAACGTTTTCAAGAAGAACGGCCTCGAGCTGGCCAAGCCCGGCAGCGCGTCGCGCCTCTTCGACCGCCTCGGCCAGGTGATGATCCCCGCGGCCGACGGCCTCACCGAAGACAAGGTGATGGAAGTCGCCCTCGAAGCGGGGGCCGAAGACGTCCTCTCCGAAGAAGGCGGCTTCACGGTCAAGTGCCAGCCGAACGATTTCGTCGCCGTGAGCGACGCGATAAAGGCAGCCGGCATCGCGATCGACGAGGAAAGCAGCAGCATCGGGCTCGTCCCCAACATGGTCAACCCCGTCTCGGACGTCGATACAGCCAAGGCGATCAACAAGTTCGTCTCGATGCTCGAAGATCTCGAAGACGTGCAGGACGTCTATACCAACATGGAGACGACCGACGAGGTGGACGCCGCCCTGGCAGCCACATGAAACTCGAACACACGGCGATAGACGTACCCGATCCCGAGGGGGCGATAGCGTGGTGGTGCGCAAACCTCGGGATGAGGCGCAGCGCACCCGGCGGCGCGTTCATCGTGGACGATTCGGGCACGGCGGGGCTCGAGTTCTACCGTGCATCGACGACGCCGGCGGCGCCCGACTACCGCGCCGCAGATCCCATGACGCTCCATATCGCCTTCGAAAGCGGCGATATCGCGGCCGACGCGGCGCGCCTCGCCGCCGCCGGAGCGACAACGGTATCGCAGGACATCGCGCCCGATGGCACCGGCATCGCAATGCTGCGCGATCCGTGGGGCGTACCCCTCCAGCTCTGCAAGCGGGCGAAAGGGATTTTTCTGGAAAGCAAATGACATCGAAAGAACAGGCCGAAACCGCAGCAAAGGCTCTGGAAGACGCCAAAGGCGCGGACGTCAGGATTTACGACGCGCGCGGCAAGAGCCAGCTGGCGGACTTTTTCGTGGTGGCGACCGGCGCCGCCGCTCCGCATCTCAAGGCGCTCGCCGCCGCGGTGCAGGCGGCGCTGCGCGAATCCGGCGCGAAGGCGTGGCGCACTTCGGGAGACCCGGAATCGGGATGGATCGCGCTCGACTGCATCGACACGGTAGTGCACGTTTTCTCCCCCGAAGCGCGCGCGTACTACGCGCTCGAAAAGCTCTGGGCCTGACGCAATGCCGAACGATCCGGAGCCGGCGTCGCAGATAGCGGTTTTGCGCGACATAACGTCCGCCATCGTACGCGAGCGCGACGTTCGCCGGCTTCTCGAAACAACGCTCGAAATTCTCGAACGCCGGATGGGGCTTCTGCGCGGGACGGTATGCCTTCTCGAAGGCGACGAACTGCGCATCGAAGCGACTTCCGGGGCGCTGAACGCGGAGGAGCGCGCGCACGGCAGATACAAGCTTGGCGAAGGCATAACCGGGCTCGTGGCGAAGACCGGGCGGAGCGAAATCGTGCCGGACGTGCGCAAGGACAGGCGGTTTCTGAACAAGACGGGCGCGCGGCCCCCGCGCGAGGCGGTTTCCTTCATATGCGTGCCGCTCGTCCATCTCGGCCAGCCGATCGGCACTCTTTCGGCAGACAGGGCGTTCGACGACGGACCGGACGCGACGAAAACGCTCGCCCGCGACGTGGACTTCCTCTGCATCGTGGCCAACGTAACGGCCGAAGCGGCGGCGACGCTGCGCGAGCAATATGCGGAAAGGGAGGCGCTCGTCGAAGAAAACGCGAGGCTCCGCGGAATCATCGAGGCGGACGCCGCGGCGCGAGGGCCCAACCCCGGCGGCATGGTCGGCGAATGCCGCGCCATGCGGTCGCTCTACGAACAGATCAGGCAGGTGGCGCCGAGTTCGGCGACGGTGCTCGTCCGCGGCCCGAGCGGCACCGGCAAGGAGCTGGTCGCCCGCGCCATACGCGCCCTTTCGACCCGCAAGGACAAGCCTTTCGTCGTGCTCAACTGCGCCGCGCTGCCGGAGGCGCTCGTCGAATCCGAACTCTTCGGCCACGAGCGCGGCGCGTTCACAGACGCGCGGGAGCGCAGGATCGGCCGCGCCGAGGCGGCCGACGGAGGAACGCTATTCCTCGACGAAATAGGCGACCTTTCGCCAAGCGTCCAGGTGAAACTGCTGCGCTTTCTCCAAGAGAAGACGTTCTCGCGCGTCGGCTCGAACGTCGAGATGCGCAGCGACGTTCGCTTCATAGCCGCGACGAGCCGCGACCTCGAGGATTTGATGGCGAAGCGGCTGTTCCGCGAAGACCTCTACTACAGACTTTCCGTCTTTCCTCTCCACGTGCCGCCGCTGGCGGAACGCCCCGGAGACATCATGCCTCTCGCGCAGCATTTCCTCGCCCGCGCCGCGGCGAAGTACGGCAGGAAGGCCGGCGCGATTTCGTCCAACGCCGCCAACATGCTCGTCAGCTACGGATGGCCGGGAAACGTCCGCGAGCTTGAAAACTGCATGGAACGCGCGATCTTGACCTCCAACGACGGCGACATACGCGGGTGGAACCTGCCGCCGGCGCTGCAGCGGCCGGAATTCGAGGAAGACGGATTCGCGTCCGGAGGGGGCTCGGCCACGCTCGCCGAACGCCTTGCGGAGGTGGAAAAGCGCATTCTGCAGGCCGCCCTCGAGCGCCACGGCGGGAACCGCTCGGCGGCGGGGCGCGAACTCGGAATCTCGCCGAGAATGATGAACTACAGGCTGTCGAAAGCGGGGATCTCGCCATGCCGGTGAAGTCCAGAAACGCCGGCAAGGGCACTATCGCCCTCGTATCGCTCGGATGCGCGAAGAACGCGGCCGATCTCGAAGTCGCCGCGGGCGCCCTTCTCAAAGACGGCTGGACGCTTTCGCCGGACAGGGACGCGGCGGACGTGGCGATAGTCAACACGTGCGCGTTCATCGCCGCCGCGCGGGAGGAGGCGGAGCGCGAGATCGCGCGGGCGCTCGAGCTGAAGCGGCGCGGCCAGTACGGCAAGGTTGTGGTGAGCGGCTGCTATCCGCAGCGGTATCCGCGCGCGGCGGACAAGTTCCCCGGCGTCGATTCGTGGCGCGGCGTGCCGCGGTCGTGGGAAGAGCCTGCGATGCCCGCCCTCCGCTTCACGGGCAAGGCGTTCGCCTACCTCAAAATCGCCGAAGGCTGCAACCGCGCCTGCTCCTACTGCGCCATCCCGCAGATCAGGGGCCGCTTCCGCTCGCGCCCGGCAGATTCCGTGCTGCGCGAGGCGAAAGCACTCGTCGAGAGCGGGTGCAGGGAGATAAACATAGTGGCGCAAGATCCGATGTCCTACGGCGGCGACCTCAAGCCGCGGACTTCCCTCGCCGCCCTGCTCGGCGCCATAGACGCGATTCCCGGAAAGTTCTGGGTGCGCATGCTGTATTCGCGCCCCGAGGCGATCGACGGCGATTTCGTCGCCTGGCTGAACGATTCCCCGCACGCCGTGAAGTACATCGACATGCCGGTGCAGCACACCGTTCCGGAAATCCTCTGCGCGATGAACAGAAGAAGCGCGGTGGAGGCGACGCTGCTGCTGCCGGACCTGCTGCGCGAAGCCGTGCCGGGGCTGACGCTACGCACGACGGTGATGACCGGCTTCCCGGGCGAGACCGAGCGGCGCTTCGCGATGCTGCTGAGCGACCTGAAGCGCATGCAGTTCGACAGGGTTGGCGTTTTCGCATACAGCCCGGAAAAAGGCACGCGCGCGGCGAGACTCGGCGGCAGACCACCGGCGAAAACGGCGGCGGAGCGCAAGACGGCGGTCGAGGCCCTCGCCGCCGCGATTTGGCGCAACAAGGCGAAGCTCCTCAAGGGGAAAAGGTTCGACGCTCTCGTCGTCGCGCCGGGCGTGGCGCGCACCGCGGCGCAAGCCCCGGACGTTGACGGCGTCACATGGCTGCTCGATTCGCCGAAGGCCCGGCGCGCGAAAACTGGGGACTTCGTAAAGGTGGAAATTTCCGCGGCGCGCGGATGCGACTTCGACGCGGAGGTCGTGTGACGGAGGCGGCGGAAGACGCGGAACACGGAAAACGATTTCGAAACAAAGGAAAGGAACATACGATGGCAAGCTCGCTCGATGCGCTGAGCGCCCTCTGCAAAAGGCGCGGATTCATCTACCACTCTTCTGAAATCTACGGAGGAATGCCGGGATTCTGGGACTACGGCCCGCTCGGCTGCGAACTAAAACAGAACGTGAAGCAGGCGTGGTGGCAGTTCACGGTCCGCGGCCGCGAAGACGTCGTGGGCCTCGACGCCACGATAATCATGCACCCGAAAATCTGGAAGGCGTCCGGCCATCTCGACACGTTCGCCGACCCGATGACGATGTGCAAGCAGTGCAAGAAACTCATGCGCGCCGACCAGCTCGACGACATCCGCGCCGAACTCGGCAAAAAGGCCGCTCCGGTCAATCCCACCTTCGCGCTCTCCTGCCCGCACTGCGGGGGCGAAATGACGGAACCAAAGCCCTTCAACCTCATGTTCAAGACGGTCGTCGGCCCGATCGACGACCCCTCCAACGTGGCCTACCTCAGGCCGGAGACCGCCCAGGCCATCTTCGCGCAGTTCCAGA
Organism: Kiritimatiellia bacterium; assembly: GCA_017385345.1. Classification (GTDB taxonomy): domain Bacteria; phylum Verrucomicrobiota; class Kiritimatiellia; order RFP12; family UBA1067; genus UBA1067. Next base: position 59 of record JAFNRY010000250.1, on the reverse strand, counting down.
ACGTCACCTCGACCTCGCGCATGACCGTTCCGTACGGCATAGCGCAGATGGGCAAGAGC
>JAFNRY010000025.1 GCA_017385345.1 Kiritimatiellia bacterium | reverse complement strand
GATCGTGTCGTTCGATGCCGGTTCCGGCGGCGCGAAGGGGGCGTTGTCGTTCGAGGTGGCGATCGACGGCGTGGAAATCGGCGGCGGACAGGTGGCGATGGAGACGCTCAAGAAGAACCTCAATAATGTGCTGGGAGTCGAAGGGGCTGCGCGGCTCGACAATAGGGAGTTCTCGTCCGACGGCATAGAAATCAACTTCGATGCTCCGGTCGACGGCAAAGCCAGATTCACCGTCACACCTCCCGTCGGTGCAGAGAGTGTTTATTTCATGCGCGTGAAGATGAAATAAGACCGGCGGACGGCATCGAGGAGGGATCGTATCAAGTATAGGGCAGAAAACGACCTTCGGACGCGACAGCGCGACAGAAAGAATGCCGGAAAACGCGGGCGGGCAGCCGCCGGTCGTTTTATGGTATAATAAATAAAAAACATCGGCGGCGCGCGCTTCGGGCGCAGCGGCGGGCCGGGCGCGCATCGGCGTCTGGCGGCGGGGTCCGCCGGGAATGGAACGGAGCGAAATGGGAGAGATAGAGGAAACGTCCGAGTTGAGGCTCGACTTCAAGAAAATCGAGAAGGCGGGCGCGCAGGCGGCCGCGACGCGCGCGGCGGGCGGCTTCGCGCACGATCCGGGCGTCATACCCGTGGCCGTGCAGAACATCGACACCAAGGAGTTGATCCTTGTCGCGTACACCAACGAGTACGCGATGAAGGAGTCATTCGCAAAGAAAAAGCTGATACTCTGGTCCACAAGCCGCAACGTGTTGTGGTTCAAGGGGGAGACGAGCGGCGAGACGTTCGACCTTGTCGACGCGTATGTGAACTGCGAGCAGAATTCGCTTCTCTATCTGGTGCGTCCGTGCCGCGGCGGCATATGCCACACGAAGAACAAGGCGGGCGCGCCGCGCAACTGCTATTACAGGAAGATAGACTTTGACACTCTCGCGCTGACGAACGTCGATCCTTAGCGGCGCGAACTGAAGATTTTGAAAAGACAAACCGGAGAAAAAACATGATAGGGCAAGGATTGGTTCTGATGGCGGCGGGAATGGGAATAGTTTATCTGTTCCTGATTCTGCTGATATTCGTCACAAAGTTGGCGATGGCGGGGGTTTCGAGGTTCGATTCGATACTGCCGGACGCCGCGCCCAAGGCGAAACCGCGGGCGGCGGCGGAGGCCGGCGACGGCGAGAACGTAGCGCTGGCCATAGCCGTCGCCATGCAGGCGTAAACGGACGGGGATTTGCAACACCAATAACACAACAAACGGAAAAACAAAATGTCGAAGAAGACTGTAAAATACATGCTCACGGCGTTCCGCGACGGCTTCCAGTCCGTCGTCGGCGCGCGCGTTCTCTCCAAGGATTTCCTGCCGTGCGTCGAAGAGGCTTACGCGGCGGGCGTCAGGTGGTTCGAGGCCGGCGGCGGCGCGCGCTTCCAGAGTTGCTACTTCTACTGCCAGGAGGATGCGTTCGACGTCATGGACGCTTTCCGCAAGGCCGCGCCCGAGGCGGACCTCCAGACGCTTTCGCGCGGCGTGAACGTCGTCGGACTCGAGTCGCAGTCGAGCGACATGATCAAGCTGCACGCGCAGATGTTCAAGAAGCACGGCATGTCGTCCATCCGCAACTTCGACGCGCTCAACGACGTCAACAACCTGAAGTGGTCCGGCCAGTGCATCCACGACGCGGGCCTCAACCACGAGGTGGTGGTGACGATGATGGGCCTGCCGCCCGGCATCGACAACAAGGGCACGCACACGCCCGAGTTCTACCGCGACCGCCTGCGCATGATCATGGACGCGGGCATTCCCTTCGACCGCGTGGCCTT
>JAFNRY010000249.1 GCA_017385345.1 Kiritimatiellia bacterium | reverse complement strand
TGCGACGATGGCCGGTTGCATTTCCGGCGCCGCCGCGGTATCGCAAACGAGAAGAACGTCTGCGGCGAGACGGCGTCTCATCGAATGGGCAAGTTCCGTCAGCGCCGCGCTGCCGGATTCCTCCTGCCCTTCCAGCAGGACTTTCAACGTCGGCCGCGATTCGTCTTCCGGCAAAGAAGAGAGCCAATCCCGCATTCCGCACAGAAACGCGAAAAACTGCCCTTTGTCGTCTTCCGCGCCGCGGCACCATACACGGCCGTCGCGCTCCACCGGTTCGAACGGAGGCGTCTTCCATTCGCCGACTGAATCGGCGGGCTGGACGTCGTAGTGCCCGTAGAAGAGGATTGTGCGCGCGCCCTCGCTTCCCTTGCGTTCCGCAAACACGACGGGCGGCGCCGCTTTGCCGTCTTTGACCGGAGTCGTCTCGAGCGAACAGGCGAATCCAACGCCTTCAAGCCACTTTTTCAGCCATTGGGCGCAAGAGACGCATTCGTACAACTTCCCCGGATCGGCTCCAACGGACTCGAACCGGAGAAGTTCGAAATACTCCTTCTTTACTGCTTCTTCCATTGCCGCCGGGCGCCCGGATCAGGCGCCGAGCTGCATGCGGACAAACCGCTTGACCGTCACCGGCGAGCAACCGCATTCTTTCGCAACATTGGCGAGATACTGCTCGACGGTAATGTCTCCGTCGGCGACATACGGCTGCTTGAGAAGGCAGATCTGCGTGCAGAACTTGGCGGCCATGCCTTTCTTGATTCCGGCGAGAGCCTGCTCGGGCGGGAGCTTGCCCTTCTGCTCCTTGAGAGCTGCGAGCTTCACCTCGAGTTCATCGTCGATTTCCTTTTGCGGCACGTCCGCGGGCTGGATATACTTCGGCGCGTTGGCCGCGATGTGGAGGCAGACCATGTGGGCCGCTTCGGCCAGCAGCGGGGATGCCGCGCATTCGCACGTGGGAACGCCGAGTTCGACCATGACGCCGATTTTGCCTCCCATGTGGATGTAGCCAGAAAGAACGCCGGTGCCCTCGAGCTGGAAGCGCTCGCTGCGGCGGATCTTCACATTCTCGCCCGTCTTTGTGAGAAGCATCTTGTAGTCGTCGCCGAGCGTCTGTTCGATGTCTTTGCCTTCGAGCGCCGTCTTTGCGGCGTCGGCGGTGAACTTGACGAATGCCTCGGTCTTTGCGACGAAGTCGGTCTCGCAGTTGATTTCGGCGAGAGCCATGGACTTCTTGTCCTCCGCCTCGGCAAGGGCGACGATGCCCTGCTTCGATTCCTTGTCCACGCGTTTGGCGGCGACGGCGAGACCCTTCTCGCGAAGGTACTTGATCGCCTCTTCCATATTGCCGTCCGTTGCGGCGAGAGCCTCTTTGCAGGCGCCCATGCCCGCGGCGGTGGCCTCGCGAAGTTCTTTGATCTGTTCTATAGTAATCGCCATTGTGGGATCCTCGTGTTGTTGACGTGTCTATCTCAGGCCTGAGAAGCGGATTCCGCCGCCGGCGCCGCTTCTGCCTCGGGAGTTGCAGCCGCCGCCGCATCCTCCGCGGCCGCCTTGCGCTTCGCTTCGAGATCTGCCTTCGCCTTCGCCTCGGCCGCTTCCTTCGCAGCGCGTGCCGCCGCCTTGACGTTCACCGAAACCGCTCCTTTCGCCGCGCCGGAACGCTTGCCGCCCTCGCGCGCCGCGCTCTTCGCCTTGCGCTCCGCGCGTGCAGCCTTCTCCGCCTCGTCGCGCTTGGCGCGATCCGCCTCGCGCTTGCGGTTCTCTTCCGCCGCCTTCGCGGCATACTCCTCGCCGGCCGTCTTTATGGTCTTGGCGAGTGCCTTCACGACAAGTTCGACGCCGCGGACGGAATCGTCGTTGCCGGGTATCGCGTAGTCTATCGGTTCAGGATCGGCGTTCGTATCGACGATCGCAACAATCGGTATGTGCAGACGCGACGCTTCCTTGACGGCATTGGCCTCGCGGACGACGTCAATCACGACCACTGCGCCGGGCAGTTCGGCCATGTCGGCGACGCCGGTCAGATTCTTTTCAAGCTTGCCGAGTTCGCGGCGGAGCATCGACGCCTCCTGCTTGTGCTCCGAAAGTTCGCCGCCGTTCGCCTTGGCCGTGGCCTGAAGCTGCCTCATGCGCCTCACCGACGAACGGATGGTTTTGGCGTTCGTCAGAGTTCCACCGAGCCAACGTTCGGTCACATAGTACTGGCCAATCTCTTCGGCAGTCGTCTTGACAAGTTCGGACACCTGCTTCTTGGTGGCGACGAAGAGAATGTTCTTGCCGGCGAGCGCTGTTTCGCGCAGAAACGCCGCCGCTTCGTCGAGAGCCTCGATGCTCTGGACGAGATCGATTATGTGGATTCCGTTGCGCTTGTCGAAGATGTACGGTTTCATCTTCGGATTCCAACGCTTGGTCTGATGGCCGAAATGAAGGCCGGCGTTGAACATTTCTTCAAGCGTCACACCCGTGACGTTCGATACGGGCATATCCATGATATGCGTCTCCTTTTCTTTTCGATCCTTTTTCGCCTCGCACCGGATTTTATCACGGCACCCGGCAGGTTCAATCCGCTTTGGCCGGCCATGGATCGCACCGGCTCTTCGCTTCCTTCCGCCTCACCCGGACGGAATGCGGTTATTATATCATTATTCCCGTATGCGCACAAGAAAAAAGCGTAATGTAACCAACAAAAAGCGCAACGTAACCAAATATCAAAGCAAAAACCCTCAGACAGTAGGTATTTACTGTGCCAAATTGCGTTTTTGGTATAATCGAAGTACGAGTACAAAAGTGCAAAAACAAAAAGAACAAGCGTATGGGAATAAAAAGATGGCGGGAGAATACCAATTCAGTCTCATAGACGTGACGAAACAAGCGGGTGCCAAAACCATATTGAAGGATGTAAACCTGTCCTTTTTCTACGGAGCGCACATAGGCGTGATAGGTGCAAACGGCGCCGGCAAATCGTCCCTTCTCAAAATACTCGCCGGACTCGACACGGATTTGATAGGCACGGTACAGACGGCGAAAGGAACGAAAATAGGCTATCTTCCGCAGGAGCCGGAACTCGACGATTCAAAGACGGTTCTCGAGACGGTGATGGAAGGCGCCGCGGAAGCGCAGGCCGCAGTCGCACGCTACGAAGATCTTTGCTGCGAACTGGACGATCCGAAAGCGGCGGCCGAAATGGAGAAGCTGCAGGAACTGATAGACCGCAACGACTGGTGGAACCTCGAAAACCTCGTCGAACGCTATATGGCCGATCTCGGCTGCCCGGACGGGTCCCGCAAAGTCGGCGTCCTTTCCGGAGGCGAGCGCCGCCGCGTCGCCATCGCGAGACTGCTGCTCTCGGCCCCGGACGCCATGCTGCTTGACGAGCCGACAAACCACCTCGACGCAGACACGACTTACAGGCTCGAAGAGCGCCTGAAGGAGTTCAAGGGAACGCTTATCGTCGTTACGCACGACCGCTACTTCCTCTCCGACGTCACCGACTGGATCCTGGAACTGGATCACGGCGTATGCTACCCGTACAAGGGGAACTACGAGGAGTGGCTGAAACAGAAGGAGGCGATGCTCGCACGCGAAGCCAAGGTGGAGAAATCGCGGCAGAAGCTTCTCGAAAACGAGCTCAAGTGGATCCAGACAAATCCGTCCGGCCGGCACGCCAAGGCGAAAGCGCGCGTGGAGAGATACGAAGAACTGCAGAAACGCGAGGTCTCGACGCGCGAAGACGACCTCGTGATCCGCATACCGCCCGGGCCCAGACTCGGAGATCTCGTAGTGCGCGCCAAGGACGTGAAAATGGGTTTCGACGGCGATATTCTGTACGAAGGATTGAACTTCGACCTGCCGAGAGGCGGAATCGTAGGCGTCATCGGGCCCAACGGTGCGGGCAAGACGACGCTGTTCAAGATGATAACAGGAGAACTGAAGCCGCTTGAGGGGACATTGACGGTAGGCGAAACCGTAAAACTCGCCTACGTCGATCAGACCCGCGGCGAATTGAAGGCGGAGGAAACGGTGTACGAGGCGATAACCGGCGGCGGCGAATTCGTGCGGCTTGCGGGAACTTCTATGATGAACGGCCGCGCCTACTGCTCGCGCTTCAACTTCAGAGGGCCGGATCTTCCTCCGTCATTTCGTATTTGTCAGCCAAGCCTTTGAGCCACCATCCAAACCAAAAGATTAAGCCACAAAACGCAAGTGTTATCAAAATCATTGCTATGGCGCAGCCAACTTTGCCCTTGCCTTTGTCAGC
>JAFNRY010000248.1 GCA_017385345.1 Kiritimatiellia bacterium | reverse complement strand
GATGGGGGACGGGCTACGCAACGTCCACGAGCTAACCGGCATTCCGCTGAAGGATCTCGTCAGAACGACGTCATGGAACCAAGCGATCGCGCTCGGCTGCGGCGACAGCCTGGGCAAAATCGAAAACGGATATACGGCCGACATCGCGGTGCTGGACAAAAAAACCTGGCGTCCCAAGGCCGTGTTTGTTGACGGCAGGCGCCGCATTTGATAGAATGAGTAGTAGTGGCGCACGTTACCGGACAATGGAGCGCGCGTTGAACGGAGAGATGGCCGAGTGGCTGAAGGCAACGGTTTGCTAAATCGTCGTACGGATTAACTTCCGTACCGTGGGTTCGAATCCCTCTCTCTCCGCCACTTCAGCCGTGGGCGGAATATGTTTTTGTCATTGACGGCCATAAGATTGGCGACTGCACTGATACCGGCGAAACGCATCCGGCGGAAAGTGCGCGACCGTCTCATGTCTGCCGCCCGCGACCGCCGGCTACGCCGTCTCGTCCCCGCCGTTTTCCGCCGCTATGCCGCGCACGAGGCGGAATGCCGTGCGAAACTCGAGCGCGGCGAACGGCTGCGGGTCGCCTTTCTCGTATGCGACGCATCCATGTTCTCCGCAGAACCGGTTTTCCTGAAAATGCGCGACGACGCGCGTTTCGAATGTTTCATCGCCGTCGTCCCGCGAGTCTCGAGGGGCGAAGCCTTTTTGCGGGAAACCTACGCCAAGACGATCGGCACGCTGCTTCCGCGCTACGGCGAAGCGGTGCGCCCTCTGTACAATCCCGCCACGAAAAAATGCGAAAGGCTCGACGGCCGCGCCGACATCGTATTCACGTCCATTCTCTACGAAGACCAGGCGCCTGGCGGCTTCACGGTCGAACGCATCAGCCGCTACGCGCTGACGGCAGTAATCTCGTACGGCTACGGCGGCCTCTTCAAAAGCAACGTGCGGACCACCATTTTCCTTCCGAACATCATCCTCGCCTGGAGATACATGCTCTCGAATAGGCCCACATACGACGAATGGCTGCGCAGAAACCCCCTTCTCGGGCGCACGGCCGCGGTTTGCGGATACGCGAAGATGGACAGGTACGCCCGGACTGCGCAGGAAGCCGCAGCGAGTCCCTGGACCCGCAAACGCATTCTCATATGTCCCCACCATTCAATCGAAACCGACACGGACGGATTGAGACTTTCCTCGTTTCTCCGTTTCGCCGATTTCTTCCTGCGGCTTCCGGAACTCCGCCCGGACGTCGATTTCATATTCCGTCCTCACCCACTTCTCTTCCCGAGATTGCGCACCGCCAAATGGTGGGGCGAAAAACGCACGGCCGAATACGAGCGCAAGATGAAGTCGTTCCCGAACGTGGAATTCCAGCGGGGCGGCGACTACTTCCGCACCTTTGCGGAATCGGACGCGCTGATACACGACTGCGGCTCGTTCCTGGCCGAATATTTCTACACCGGGAAACCACAATGCTATCTGCTGGCGGATCCAGCAGTGGCCGAACGCGAATTCCTGCCTTTCGGCAAGAAGCTCCTCGACGCGTCGTACAAGGCCGCGAACGAAGACGGCATACTGGCGTTCATCGACGGCGCGGCCTCAGGGATCGAGCCGCCGGCCGCGAAGGAAGCGAGGGGACGGGCGGCGCGCGAAGTCTGCGTCAACCATCCGGACGCGGCCGCAGCCGTGGTGCGCACGGTCGTCGACGGCATTCAAAACGGAGGTGGGCATGATTGACAAAGAACTCTGCATGAGCCGGTTTCTCTCCTTTCGCTACATCGAAGAAGAGGATCTGAATTTCTTTCCGGGGCTTTCGCACAAAGTGTGGAAGCGGCGGCCGGACGCGAAACTCCATTCCATTGCAAGCGCGGAGGATGTAGGTCGCGCCGTCAGAGAAGAGCTCGAATCGTTCTTCGTGCCCGGCAGGACGGCGATATGTCTTTCCGGAGGCATCGACAGCGCCATACTCGCTTCGTACCTTCCGCGCGGCACGAAAGCGTACACGTTCCGCTGCGTCGCCGACGGGGCGATCGACGAAACCGCGCAAGCAGCGCGATATGCGCGGATTTGCGGCCTCGACCACGAAACAATCGACATGGAATGGCGCGACTTCGAAAACCTGACCCCGGAACTTCTGCGCCACGACGGCGTTCCGTTCCATTCGATCGAAGTGCAGCTTCTCAAGGCGGCGCGCCATGCAAAGGCCGCAGGCTTCGACCGTCTCGTACTCGGCGAAAGCGCCGACGGCGTGTTCGGCGGCCTCGACGGACTGCTCTCCCGCGATTGGACGCTGGACGGACTAATCGGCCGCTACTCGTTCGTGCGGCCAGAATCGGCGCTGAAGAACCCGGTGTCGTGCCGCCCGGTCTTCGAACGCTACAAAAGGCCGGACGGCTCGATGGACATAGAGGCATTCATCCGCGGCGTGTTCTGCGTCGAATCGTCCACCTCGTACATGCACGCCTTCGAGATTGCCGGCGTCGAGGCTTCGATGCCCTATGGGAAAATGCGGCTCGCGGCGCCGCTGGACCTCGCCCGCATACGCGGCGGCGAATCGAAATACTTCCTGCGCGAACTGTTCTCCATGCGATATCCAGGCATGGAAATCCCGAAAAAAATCCCCATGCCGCGCGCCACAGAGCAATGGTTCGCGGACTGGAGCGGCCCGCACCGCGGCGAATTCATCCCGGACTGCCACAAAAACATGACCGGCGACCAGAAATGGCTCGTATGGTGCCTCGAACGATTCCTCGACGAATACGAAAAAGGAAATCTGACATGAGCAATCAAGTAATTGGATACACGAGCGGAGTTTACGATCTTTTCCACATCGGACACCTGAACCTCCTCAAAAACGCCAAAGGCCTTTGCGACAAGCTGGTCGTCGGCGTTTCGGTGGACGATCTCGTCGCCTACAAAAACAAACGCGCCGTCATACCATTCGCGGAAAGGCTCGAGATAGTCCGGTCTATAAAATACGTCG
>JAFNRY010000247.1 GCA_017385345.1 Kiritimatiellia bacterium | reverse complement strand
GGTGCGGCGGCGCGGAAGCGCCGCGCCGCCCCCGCGCCGTTTCTTGTTTTTTATCCACTTCTTTTCTGTAACGACATGACAATACGCGGATTGCTCGAAGGCTGCGCCATGCGCATCCCCGCCAACATCGCCCTCAGGTGGAACGAGGACGGCGAGTGGCATTTTAAGACGTGGAATCGCTTCCTGCAGGACGTCCGCGAGACGGCAGAAGGCTACGCGACGCGGTTCGGCCTCAAGCCGCGCGAAGAACACACGGCGATAATCCTGCCCAACCATCCGCACTGGATGGTTTCGTACCTCGCGCAGGCGGGCGCCGGAATCGCCGTCGTGCCGGTCGATCCGAAACTCCGCGCCGAGGAAGTGCGCTACATTCTCGAAGATGCGGAAGTGACCGTCGTGACGACCGACAAGGCCCATCTGCGCATGTTCATGGAAATCGCCCCGTCGCTGCCCAAACTGCGCGGCATAGTGGTGACGGACGGCGTGATATTCGACGGGCGCAAGATAGCCCAGGCGGATGTCGTGGGGCTCAAGTCGCTCATGATACGCGACGGCGGCGAATGGTACGACGCCAACGAGGCGAGACCCGACGACATAGCCTCGATAATCTACACTTCCGGAACAACCGGTAAGCCCAAGGGGGCGATGCTGACGCATTCGAACTTCCTTCACGACATCGTCGGCGGGCTCAGGTGCTTCGGTGCGAAAATCACGGAGAAGGATTCGTTCTTCGTGGTGCTGCCCCTTTTCCACGCATTCTCTTTTACGACCAATTTCGTCTGCCCGATGGTCATGGGCGCGCAGATTTGCTTCATGCAGTCGCTCAGGACCGTCGTCCAGGACATAAAGACGCTCAAGCCGTCCATAATGATGGCCGTTCCGCTTCTGGCGGAGAAGATATACGAGAAGATCGACGAGGCTCTGAAGAAGTCGCGCGCGGCGAGAACTCTCATGAAGATCGGGCTGCGCGGACCCGTGATGCACATGGTGAAGATGCGCCTTGGCGGGCGGCTGCGCTTTATGATAACCGGCGGCGCTCCGTGTCCGACGCACGTGCTCAAGGGATTCAACAGGATGCACATCCGCTTCCTCGAGGGCTACGGATTGACCGAGTGCGCGCCGGTCGTCAGCGTGTGCGGTCCCGAAATTGACGCCGTCGGCTCGATCGGCAAGGCCGTCGAGGGAATCGAAGTGCGCCTTGCGGACAAGAACACCGCCGGCGTCGGCGAACTGCAGGTCCGCGGCAAGATAGTCATGAAGGGCTACTGGCGGAACGAAACGGCGACGGCCGAGGCGTTCGACGGCGACTGGTTCAAGACCGGCGATCTCGCGTCGATAGACGAAAACGGGGTGATCTACATCCGCGGAAGGAAAAAGGCGCTCATCGTGAACCGCGAGGGCAAGAACATCTACCCCGAAGAGGTCGAGAACTGCATCGCGAAGGAACCCTGCATCGCCGACATTCTCGTTCTCGGGTACACCGAGGGGGGAATCCCTGGCGAACGTGTGGGCGCGATAGTCCATCCCGACGAGGAATGGTTCAAGGCCCGCAACGGCGGGAGGCTCCCCGCGTGGGAGGAGATGGAAAAGGCGGCGCTCAAGGCCGTCCACGACCGCTGCTCCGAACTGGCGGACTACAAACGGCCGCGCAAGGTCGTAGCGAGCCGCGATCCGCTCGAGCGCACCAGCGTCGGCAAAGTCCGCCGCGTAACTTACAAAGGCAGGCTCGACGAGTGAAGAACCTCCTCGTCTGGCTGGAGTGGCCGGAGCGGTGTTTCCGGGCCGAAGAGCCGGAGATCGGTTTTCTGCGGCGGCTCTGCCCGGATTCCGCCGCCGTGTCGCGGGTCCGCGGCGAAGAAGAGTTCCTCGAGTGTCTCCCTGGGGCAGACGCCGCGATAGTCTGGCATTTCAAGAAGGAATGGTTCGCCCTCGCTCCGCGCCTCGAACTTCTCGCTACGCCGTCCGCCGGCAGGGAACTTGTCGCATGGCGCGACGCGCCGGCCCGGACCAAGGTCCATTTCGGCGGCTTCCACGGCGCGATAATCTCCGAAACGGTGGCCGGCTTCGTTCTCGCTTCCGCGCACGGCTTCTTCCGGCGCGAACTCGCTGTCTCTTCCGCCTGGCGGGACGATTGGCCGCGCGTCGCGCTGTCGGACAAATGCTCTCTCGTCGCCGGCACCCGCGCCGTCATCGCCGGATACGGCAAGGTCGGCAGGGCGATAGGCACCAAACTCGCCGCCCTTGGCGTTGAAGTATCGGGTTTCGGCAGGTCTGGCGTCGGCGGATTCCGCGAGGCCGCCGCGACGGCGGATTGGCTCGTCCTCGCCCTTCCGGGCGATACGGGCACGGACGGATTTCTCGACGCGGAGGCGATTTCGCTTCTTCCGCGCCGTTGCACCGTGATCAACGTAGGCCGCGGCAACGCGGTGGACGAGGACGCGCTGCTCGAGGCGTTGCGGGAAGGGCGCATCGCCGGCGCGTATCTCGACGTGTTTCGCGGCGAGCCGGGCGCCGGTTTGTCGGACGCCGCGGATCCTACGCGCCGCAGCGCCGGCGGCATTCTGGCCCTGCCCCGCGGATCGCTGTCTCCGAATCTCGTCATGACGCCGCATTCGAGCGCCTTTTGCGCCGAATATCTGCCGATGTGTTTCAAGGAATTGAAGGATGAAGGCCTCATATAGCGTCCGGTCCGTCGAAGAGACGTGGGCCGTCGCCGCCGAGCTCGCCAAGGAACTCCGCCCGGGCGATGTCGTCTGTCTGGAAGGCGATCTTGGCGCCGGAAAGACTACGTTTACGCAGGGGCTCGCCGCCGCCCTCGGAGTGGACGGCGTTGTCAATTCGCCGACGTTCTGCATCGTCCGCGAACATTCTCCGCGCCCCGGCTCGAACGCGCCCATGCTGGTCCATATGGATCTCTACCGCCTTTCCGGCGAGGAGGAGGTGGAGGCCGTAGGGTGGGAGGATTACCTTCTGCGCGGAGCCGTAGTCGCGGTGGAATGGCC
>JAFNRY010000246.1 GCA_017385345.1 Kiritimatiellia bacterium | reverse complement strand
TTCCGAACGCGGCCTTTTCCTGTACGTACCTTCCCGGCGACCCGCCGTCCCAGACATAGGCTATATTGTATTCCACGGGTCTCCAGTGCGCATAAAGCTTGAACGGCGCGACACGCGTCCAAGCCTCTGTTGTCGGCTTGCCGGATTCATCGTAGTAGCGCGTTCCGCCTATGCTGAAACTCCAGTACCCGTCGAAAATCCATCCCTTGCGTACCGGAACCTTTATATCGGGCGACAATGCGCCGTAGAGGACTTCTATAGAACCCGAGCCGCCTTCGGCGCCATCGCCATCCTCGAACGAAACGGAGGCGGCGACAGGCGACCATCTCGCCTTGAGAGTTGCGGCATATTCCATGTCCCAGTCGCGGACGCTTTCCCCTTGCGGCCCGTAGTACTGGACAGGGCCGCCTACGGCCTCTTCATACCAATAACCCTTGAACTGGCCGCCCGGACGGGACGGCATGACGGCTGGCGGCATTGACTGTCCGCATACAGCGTATATGTTCGTATCGCCTGCAACGGCGCCATCGCCTCTGTCGAGCGCAACAGGTATGGGATCGGCGCGCCATACGCCGTATAAGACGACCGTCGCTCCGTTGGTGGCGCCGAACAATTCGCCGGCGCTCTCCACTCTGCCTCCGAATTCAAAATCGGCCGTCGTGGCGGCGGCATTGGTGGAAAGGCCGAGAAGAGTGTGGTACTGCGGCGACCAGCGCGACGTGGAAGGCCTTCCGGGCAAAACCACGGTATTGGTGTAGGCCACCCCTTCCATCGCCAAAGCGGCGTCGACGCCAGACCCGCCGGACTGCGTGTTCGGATCGAAAGCGATGCCGTATTCGAGCCACTTGAAACAAGGCGCTGCGTGTATGAACGAACCGGCGTTGGCAGAAAACTGCTTCCATTTCGGAGAATAGACGAGGCCGTCGTCCGGAACCAGTCCGTCGCCCGGGAACGCTTCCAGGAGCGGCGACGCCGCTTCGTACGAACCATGCATGGCGGCGTCCGTCAATGAAACAAGCGCCCAGCGCTCCACAGCGCGGCCGGAGGGAGGATGGGCGGTGTAGGAAGGCAGCGCGGCGTTCGTCTTGAACAGGTGCATTCCGGCGGGAGACACCGGCTGGAACGACAATGAACCATCGGATGCGTAAAGCCTCGCGCCGTCGGCGTAGCACAGTTCGCCGGATACGAGATACGTCCGGCCCGCCGCCTTCCCGGCGGCGAACGCCGCAAGCATCGCGGCCGCGGCGACTCCGGTCAATGATTTCACTGCTTCTCTCCTTCTACGATGCCGCCCCGGGCGAGGTCAGACGTTTTTCGTATCCAGCGCGAGAAGAAACTCCGGGTTGGACTTTGTCCTCTTGAGAGAATTGAGCACGCTCTTCATGGCCGACTCGGGACCAGCCGGAGCGAGCAGACGTCTCATGCCCCAAGTCTTCTCCAGCTCGAGCGGATCGAGCAGCAGGTCTTCCTTGCGCGTACCCGACTTCTCGACATCGATCGCGGGGAAGATGCGCTTGTCGGCGAGGGAGCGATCCAGCACGATTTCCATGTTGCCGGTTCCCTTGAACTCCTCGAATATGACTTCGTCCATGCGCGAGCCGGTGTCCACCAGGCCGGTCGCGATGATGGTGAGGGAACCGCCGCCCTCGATGTTGCGCGCCGCGCCAAAAAACCGTTTCGGACGGTGCAGCGCCAGGGCGTCCACGCCGCCAGTTAGGATTTTTCCAGAATGGGGCTGCACCGTATTGTAAGCACGAGCCATGCGCGTTATGGAATCGAGCAAGATTATCACGTCTCGCCCGTTCTCCACCTGCCGTTTCGACATTTCTATCACCATCTCCGCCACGCTCACATGGTGCTGCGGCTCTTCGTCGAACGTGGAGGAAAGCACCATCGCCTTGGTATTGCGCTGCATGTCCGTCACCTCCTCTGGACGCTCGTCTATGAGCAGTACGATGAGCATCGCGTCCGGATGGTTGGCGGTTATGGCGTTGGCCATCTTCTGGAGGAGGACGGTTTTGCCGACGCGGGGCGGAGCGATTATGAGGCCGCGCTGTCCGAAACCGACGGGGGTGAAAAGGTCGATGACGCGCGTGGAATATTCTTCCGGGGTGGTTTCAAGGATTATCCGGCGCGTGGGGAAGGTCGGGGTGAGGTTTTCGAAATGGACGACGCGCGCCGCGACAGAAGGCTCCTTGCCGTTCACGGTGTTCACGTTGCCGAGGCAGAAGAAACGATCGCGGTCGCGCGGATCGCGAACCGGCCCTTCTATTATGTCGCCGGTTCTCAGTGCATGACGCCGTATCTGCTGCTGGGTGACGAAAACATCCTCCGGGCAGGCAATGAAATTGTTTTTGGCGGATCTGAGAAAGCCGTGCCCCTCGCGGACGATCTCGAGGCATCCGCTGGCGAGGACGGCGCCGCCCGCGGCGAGATAGCCGCGTATGGCCGCGAAAATGAGTTCGTGCTTGCGGTAGGATCCCAGCTCCTCGGGATCGGCGCCCGGTAGCATCGCATCGACGATCTGCTGGGCCGGCCACGTCTGTATGTCGGCGAGACGGTATTCCTTCAAGGCCGGGTCGCGCTTGCTGGGGGCGGCGGCTCCGTCCTGCCCGGCGGGCAACGGCGAATTCAAAAGCGGATTCACCGATTCGGCGCTCTGGCGGCCCGGCGCCGAGCCGGCTCTTGGGGCACGCCGCGGCGCGCCACGGGTTCCCTTGTGGTAGGTTTTCTTCGGCACAGCGGTTCCCGGACCGGACTGCGACGCAGCGGCTGCGCCTGTCGCCGGCGCATTCTGCGCGAATATGTCAAACGTCTGTTCTTCGTTCTGCATGTTTTGCATCCTTCAAGTTTTTTCAATTTTCCGCGGCGGACATCCGGCCGCCACCCACCGCACGAACTCGTCCGCACAGGCGGAAAGCTCCTCAGGCGACCCGTCATTGGAGACAGGCCAATCCGATCTCGCCGCCTTTTCTGCGGGGTCGAGCTGCGCGGCCATGCGCGACTCGGCCTCCGCGTGCGTCATGCCGCGTTTCGAAACGAGCCTTTCGATCTGCGCGGAATGCGACGATACAACGCACGCGACAACATCGAAGTCGTCCTCCCAGCCGGCTTCATACAGCAAAGGCACGGCCGCCACTCGCGGTCCGGCCCCTCCGCGGGCGCAACTGTCTTCGCCGCCGGCGAACCATGCGGCAATCCTCGCTCTGACCACGGGATGGATCCGCGCTTCGAGCGCCCTGCGGGCGCCGACGTCGGCGAAGACCCGCGCGGCAAGACGCCGCCGCTCCTCCGCCGGGACGAGTTCGTGCACTATGTCGTCGGCGTCAAGCGTGGCAAACCCGCGCGCTTCAAGCTCGCGCAGAAACAGCGACTTTCCGCAGGCGATGCCCCCCGTCAGCCCTATGCGCGGAACGCGGGGGCGGGAGGTCGCCGACCGCGCCATCACTCTTCGGTCGAAGGCGCCGCCTTTACATCGCCCGTTTCCTTCACCTCGGCAATGCCCACTTCGACATTGCGCCCGCGGACATCCACGAGGCGGGTGGTCACGAAAACGAGAAGATTGCGCTTGTTTGTCTGCTCGGAATGGCTGCGGAAGAGCCGCCCAATGAACGGAAGATCGCCAAGGAACGGAATCTTGTCGTCCATCGCCTTACGCTGCTCGGTTATGAGGCCGCCCATGACGATTGTCGCGCCGGGATAGACCTGGATCTTGGAGTCGATCGAGCGGACATGGAAGAACGGCTGCTCCATTGGAGCGTCGTAATAAGTAATGTTGTCGGAAGTGCGCGAAAGGCTGTCGAGCGCGGACGTCGCGGAGTTGACCGCGGATTCGGCGAAAGTCTGCCTCATCGCCGACGTCAAATCTGTGCCTATCTGGCTGAGCACCGAGGACAGGCCGGTAAAGATTCCGCCGACGCCTTCGAAACTCTGCAGCGAACTGTTGCCGGAATACGGGATGCGCATGCCATAGTTCTTCCACGTAGGCTCGTCCACGACTTCCGTGTAG
>JAFNRY010000245.1 GCA_017385345.1 Kiritimatiellia bacterium | reverse complement strand
GTTTCAGACGGAGCCGTCCCGCGCGGCGGTCGATTACTACGAGAACGTCCTTTTCAACCATCTTCTCGGAACGCACGAGCCCATTCTTGGGCGCACGGCGTACTATATGCCTTCGAAGCCCGGCGCGTCGAAGACGTATTCTGACGAGTTCGATTCGATGTGGTGCTGCACCGGAACGGGGTTCGAGGCGCCCGGCAAGTACGGGCAGATGGTCTTCACGCATTCTCCCGGCGACGGCGCCGTAAGCGTGCAACTTTTCGCGCCGGCGACGCTCGACTGGAGCGAACGCGGAGTCAAACTGCGTCAGGAGACGACCTTCCCGTACGGCGAGGCGTCGTGCGTGAAGATCGAAGAGGCCGCCGGCGGCGCGAAGTTCATTCTCCGCATCCGCCGCCCGTCGTGGGCTGGCTCAGGCTTCTCGGTTTCCGTCAACGGTGCGGCCGTCCCGTCCGGAACCGAGGACGGCTATGTCTCGGTGGAGCGCGAATGGCGCAAGGGCGACCGCGTAGATGTAGAATTCCCGATGTCGCTCAGGGCCGAATACCTCAAGGGGTCGGACGATCATATCGCTTTCTTCTACGGACCGGTTTTGCTCGCCGGCGACATGGGCAGTGAAGGGTTGAAGAGGAGCGACTACATCGCCAATCCGGCGTCGAGCAATATGTCGAGCTGGAAACTCGGCGGACCGATCGATATTGTGCAGGTTCCGGCGTCGGCCGCGAAAGACCCCGCCTCGTGCCTTGAGCGCACGACAGGCGGCGCCATCGCCTTCCGGCTCAAAGATTCGGACGTGCTTCTCAAGCCGTTGAGCGATCTGTATTTCAGCCGCTACAACATGTATTGGCGCATAGACAAGGGGGAACCGCGCGGATCGGAGACTGGCGGACCGGCGCAGCGGCAGACGGAGAAGGCGTCTTGAGAAGCGCGTTCGCGCAGGTCGCGGCATGGAGCGCGGCCGTTCTGGCGACTTTCGCGTCGCAGGGCGGCGGCATGGATGCGGCGGCGCTCGCGGCGAAGTACCCGGACGCCGACGCTGTCGTTCTCGATGAAACCGAGGAGGTGTCGTACCGTCCGGACGGTACGTACGACTCGGTCGAAGAGACGCACATTGCGATATTGACCGAAAAAGGGCGGCGCGAAGAGAGCGTGATCTCGGTCACGTACAACGCGCGTTACGGGAAGGCTGGCATATCGGAAGTGGCCGTCGTTGATGTGGAAGGAGTACGCAGAACGGTGGACGTTTCCGCCACGACGAACGAGACCACGGACGATTCGTCTGCGGCGTCCAACATCTACGACCCGAAACACCGCAAGATCGTATGCACCGTGCCGGGGCTGAAGGTCGGCGACACGCTCGTGTACAAGACGTACCGCAAGGCGGAGAAGGCGCGCGTCGAGAATCTGTTCTCGGATTTCACGGTGATGGAGTGGCGGATTCCGGTCGTGAAGCGGACGTACCGCGTCATGGCCCCGGCGGAGCTGCCGCTGAAGAAGACGGCGCTGCGCGATCCGCTGGGCAACGTCGAATATACGAGCCGGCCGCTCGAAGGCGGCGGTACGCTTCACCAGTGGACAGCACGGGAATCGCCGCAGGCGTTCGCCGAGCCGGACATGCCGCCGCTCTATTCATGCGTACAGCGCGTCATCGTATCAACGGCCGAGGACTGGCCGCAGATTTCGCGCTGGTACTGGGAGCTTTGCAAGCCTCATCTCGCCAAGACGACGCCGGCGATGGCGGATGTCGTCGCGTCGCTCGATCCAGGAGCGGGAGCCTCGCTCGCCGAGCGCATCACACCGATATTCAAGTGGGTCTCGCAGGAAGTCCGCTACATGGGGCTCACGATGGAGGACGTCTCGCCCGGATACGCGCCGCACGACGTGGACATAACCTTCGACAACCGCTACGGGGTGTGCAGGGACAAGGCCGCGCTGCTCGCCGCGATGCTGCGCATGGCCGGCATCGAGGCGTATCCAGTCATGATACACGTCGGCATGAGGATGGATCCGGACGTTGCGACGCCGTTCTTCAACCACGCGATAACGGCGGTCCGCGCCCCCGGCGACGCCGCGGCGGACGCCGGCGGATTCATTCTCATGGATCCTACGAACGAAGCCAGCGCCGATCTTTTCCCGGCGTACCTCGGCAACCGCTCGTATCTTGTCGCCACGCCGGAGGGCGAACCGCTGCATCTTTCCGCGACGGCGCCGCCGGAACGCAACGCGCTTTCGGTGTCGAGCCGCGGAACGCTCGAGCGCGACGGTTCGCTCGCGCTGCAGGCGACGGTCGAATTCAAGGGTTTGAACGACAGCGCGTACCGCGGGGCGCTGCTTCGGCGCAAGCCTTCGGAACGCAGGCGGTTTTTCGAAAGGGCTGTAAAGTCCGCGGCTCCCGGGGCTGAACTTGTTTCGTTCGAATTGCAGCCGACCGATCTTCGCGACACCTCCGCGCCTCTTGCGGCGAAACTCTTCTTCAGGGTCGATGGCGTCATGTTGAAGGGAGAGACCCGCGACGAGCTCTCCGTGCCGTTCCTTTCGCGGGTTCTCGGCGTGCAGAGCTGGCGGTTTTCCGGTAACACTGCGCTGGAAAAGCGCCGTTTCCCGCTCGTGCTCGATTCCACCGCTGCCTCGACGGACGAACTGGAAATCGATCTTGGAGAATGGGCGGACGCCGCGCCGTCGCTTCCAGAGCCGGCGGGCGCCGCCGGCGACTGCTCTTTCTCGCGCAGCTATCGCGTGGAGAACGGCAGGTTGTTCGCTTCGCGCGCCGTCAAGACTGGCGCCGTGGAGATTCCTTCGTGTTCCTACGCGGCGCTTCGCTGCAACCTTGAAAAAATCGAAGCCGCAGACAGGCGCCGCCCGGTGTTCGCGGCGAACCGCAACGCCGATTCTCCTTTCCGCTACGAGAAAATGGCCGCCATATACAATGTTTTCTCGCCCGATTCGTGGGTCGTCACCAATATTGTGAGAAAACGCATCCTCGACTACGAAGGCAAGAAGAAGTCGTCGGAATTGAAGATGTATTTCAACCCCTCCTGGAAGACGGTAGAGGTCGTGTCGGCGCGCGTGACTACTGTGGACGGGCGGCAGATCGCCGTCGGGGAGAGGGAGATGACGCTTCTCGATTGCGGCTGGGCCGCGGCCGCGCCCCGCTATCCGGCGTCCAGGCAGCTTGTCGTGAGTCTGCCTTCCGTCGAGAT
>JAFNRY010000244.1 GCA_017385345.1 Kiritimatiellia bacterium | reverse complement strand
GGGCATAACGCCCCAAGGAAAACATTGCTTATTAT
The DNA here is from genome assembly GCA_017385345.1 of Kiritimatiellia bacterium. GTDB lineage: Bacteria > Verrucomicrobiota > Kiritimatiellia > RFP12 > UBA1067 > UBA1067. The sequence goes on along the minus strand of JAFNRY010000244.1, from coordinate 1,557 downwards.
ACAATATTTGGCGATTTGGCACAAGTGCGCCGCGCCCCTCGGGAAGTTTTGTCATGAGTCAACTACTCCTTTCTCTTGCCGCCGCAGGGCGCGTTCCGCACGCGCCCACTTCTATGCCATGTCCTCAAGAATGGATGCCACTGGGAACGCCGGGTTGTAGTGCCGCTGGATAAAGAGCGCGTTGCGCTCGGCGTAAAGCCGTTCCGCAAGACGGTCGGCGAGCGGTATCACGTGTCGCTCGTGTTCGCAGAAAAACGGCGGCACCGCGTCGAGCGATCCGGTCGTCGAGATGTTCAGGCAGCCACACCGGTTGTTGCACCGCCCTTCGAGCGCGCATCCGGTACATGCCGGTTTCGCACTCTCGTTGCGCGCGAAGATGCATTCCCGGCTCCGCTCGTCAAGCCCGGCGCCGACATGGCCGATCTCATAACCGGCGCGGCCGACGAACTGGACGCACGGATAGTACGTGCCGTCCGGCGCGACGGATATCTGCCGCCGCCCCAGCCGACACGACGCGCCGCGTCCGGGCCAGATGCGCGTGGCGATGCGCTTGTCAAACGCGGCGAAATAGACCTTCTCCTCGCGGCGGCAGGAATCGAGATACCAGTCCGCGAGACGTTCGTACGCTTTCCATAGCCGCCGCCGTGCGTCGGCGTCCCAACGCGCCTGGAAGTTGACGGTCGAGACAATGTACTTCGCGCCGCGCGCGCAGAGGTCCATGACGCCGTCCGCGAAATCTCCCGCCGTGTCGGGGTTGACGGTCATCATGACCGGCGCATACGGCAGTTCGGCAAGAACGAGCCCAAGTCCGCGCAATGCCTCCTCCGACGAGCCCGAGCCGTCTGCCCCGACGCGGTGCCGGTCGTGTGCGGTGGCCAGCCCGTCGCAACTCACCGCGACGCTGAGGCGGCATTCCCGCGCACGTTCGACAAACGCCGGCGTCACCAAAGTGCCGTTCGTCGTCACCTTGTAGTGGAACGCGAACGGACGCCTCCTCTCGCAGGCGGCGATGATCTCGAAGATCAGCTCTTCGCGCAGCAGCGGCTCGCCGCCGAAGAATATGATGCCGCAGTTTTCCTCGCCGTCCGTACACTCTGCAATCGCCGACAAGGCTGTCTCAAGCGCCATGTCGTTCGTCCCGTGTCGCGCGTAGCAGTAGCGGCACGCGAGATTGCACCGGTCAGTGAGATGGAGCGTCAGGTGCATGGCGTTTCGAGAGGTGGCGGAAGAACCATTCGATCTGCGCGACAAGCTGCCGTTCCGCTATCTTGCGCCCGCTCCGCTCCTCGAATTCGTGCTTTTTCTTCCAGTCCGGCTTTCCGCCGGCATCCTTCTCGAACGCCTCGATTTCCTGCTCCGGGACGTATGCGATCGGATCGTAGAACACGCCGACGTCGACATGATTGCCCTCCGTCCGCTTGCCGAACCCTTGGACGGCCGCTTCCGCGGCGTCGCGCGTACGATAGGTCCAGACGGTTGAGCCCTCCAAAGGATCCTTGAGCCAGCGGCCGGCGTCCGACACGGAAATGTATTCGATCCGCATCGATCCGTCGCGCG
>JAFNRY010000243.1 GCA_017385345.1 Kiritimatiellia bacterium | reverse complement strand
GGTTCCGTTCGGCAACCGCGGCGGCACGGGCGAACTCAACGTCACCGGCGACGGCAACGTCGAGTTCCTGACAGCCATCATCGCGGGTAACGAGGGGACAGGCAATCGCGGCACGCTGAACGTGTCCGGAAACGGGAAACTCGCCACACGCGAGTGGATTTCGGTTGCTCCAGGTCCCGCGAACACGCACGGCGTGGTGAACCTTTCCGAAAACGGATCGATCAGCGCGGGCACGGGCGTTACCATTGGCGAGAGCAACGGCAACACGGGCAGGCTCAACATCGATGGCGGCACGCTCTCTTGCGGAGAAATGCTCCAGCTCGGCTGGCATAACGGATCGAAGGGATATCTGAGCATCACCAACGGCAGCATGTCCGTCAACAACAACAATAAAGCCGATGGGTTCACCATTGGCCGCGACGGCTACGGCGAGGCGTACATATCCGGCAGCGCCAACATCCAGTTCAATGGCTTGGGGAGAGTCGGCTGGGGCGTCAACACCGGCACGGGCTATCTGACGATGGATGGCGGCACGCTGACTTCGCTCAACAAAGTATTCGTCGTCGGTGACTGGGGCAGAGGCTATTTCACGCAGAACGGCGGCGACGTGAGGGTGCCCAACGCCGATTTCCAGGTCGGCCAGTGCCGACAGGACAACGGCATTCCCAGCGCGGGCGTCTATACCATGAACGGCGGCACGCTGCAGGCGGCGTGGTGGACGCACATCGGCTGGTATGGCGAAGGCATCATCGAGCAGAACGGCGGCATGATCGCGGCCACCGGCAACAACAACAACTGGATATGCATCGGCAGCGATTCCACGGGAAGGGGAACGTACCTCATGAAAGGCGGCGAGCTGAACGCCTACACCGGCGTCGGGGCGGCTAAGCTGGGACGCGGCGAATTCGTCATGGACGGTGGTACTGTTTCTACGCCCGTGGTTTGCAAACAGACTTCCGACAATGTGGCCGGAAACAACACGGGCGTATCGGCTGTCGGCCTCGGCGGCGGCACGCTCAAGTCGACGAGCGAAGGCGCGAAGGGCGGTAACAAGGCCATCACCTGCATCGACAAGCTTTCCTACACCGGCGGCTTCACGCTCGACACGAACGGCAGGGACGTCGAGATGACGGACAACCATGTCGTTTCCGTCTGGCCCGGCAGTTCGTTCGCCAAGGCCGGCGCCGGCACGCTGACAGTGGACGAGTTCCCGGCGGCCGACACCGTGAAGGTGCAGAGCGGTACGCTCGCGCTCGCGTCGGGCGGCGCCGACAGGTCACTCTCGCGCCTGCCCTACACGCTTGCGCACCGCTGGAGCTTCAACGACGGCACGCTCACCGATTCGGTCACCGGCAGCGCCGCCGACGTGGCGACGGCCGGCACCTACGAAGTCGCCGAAGACGGCACGTTGTGTCTGCCGGGCGGATGGAGAAACGCCGGCCATGTCGATCTCGGCACCAACAGACTCCCGTCGGACAGCGTGACGGTCGAAATGTGGGCGACGCTCGCGGAAGACAAGGTCTGGACCAAGCTCTTCAGCATCGGCAGCGGCACGGGCAACATCCTCGCCTTCACGTTCCACCGCGATTCCAACGACGGAATATGGAGCCTCGACGTAGGTCCCGACGGCGGAACGTGGGCCGGCATGGACTCTCTCAAGGCCGGCGTTCCGTACTACTTCGCCATGACGCTCGACTACGACGGCTCGGCGACGCACTTCAAGGTCTACTGCTTCAACGCCGAGACCGGTGCGATCGTCGGCACGATCCAGCGTTCTCTCTCCGGATGGAGGCTGTCCGAGAAGATACCGACGAGCTATTTCGTTCTCGGCTATTCGTTCTGGAACGATCACGACGCGGCGGTTGCGTTCGACGAAGTGCGCGTCTGGAACGGCGCGTTCACGACGGCCGACATCTGGGAGAGCGTCAAGAAGGGCGCGAACGCGAAGTTCGACGCGGCATACGCCGACGCGATCGAGCTCGGCGCGGCGACGGAGGCGACGCTCGCCCACCGCTGGACCTTCGACGACGGCACGCTCGCCGATTCCGTCACCGGCAGCGCGGAGGGGACGCGCAACGTCGGTGACAACGAGATCAGCGGCGGCATGCTGCACTTGCCTGGCGGCGCCAAGAACACGAGGCACGTCGATCTCGGCGCCAATCCGGTCACGACGGACAGCGCCTCGCTCGAGTTCTGGTTCACGCCGCGCGCGAACACGGTGTGGACGAAGCTGTTCAGCCTCGGAAGGGATACCGGCAGCGTCATCACCTATACTATGTTCCGCGACAGCAACGGCGGGCCTTCGGGAGTGGATATCGCCCCCGGCGGCGGAACGTTCTACGGAACGGGAACGCTCGCGGTCGATGCCAATTACTATATGGCGATGACGTTCGACTACGACGAGGCGACCGGCTCGACCGTGGTCAAGGCGTATTGCTACGACGCCGATACCGGCGCCGCGGTCGGCTCAATCTCGCAGACGCTCGAGAACTGGAAACTGACCGAAAAGATCACGCAGACGTACTTCTGCCTCGGCGCGTCGTTCTGGAACGATCCCGACGCGGCGCTCGACGTTGACGAAGTGCGCGTGTGGAACGGGGTGCTCTCGCCGGCGATCATCTATCGCAACCTCAAGAACGGATCCGGCGTCGCGCTGCCGACCGCCGAAGACGGCGATGCGGAAGTCGCGGTACTCGACCTCGGCGGGAAGACGCTCGAGCGCCAGGCGCTTTCGCTGAAGTCCGGCACGCTGCAGAACGGCACGCTCAAGGTCGCCGGCACGGTCGGCTTCTCCGCCGGCGACTACATCGTGAACAAGGGTACGCTCGACCTGACTGGTTCTTCGATGAGCATCGCGGACTCCGCGAACCTGCGTCCCTGCGTGCTGATCAAGAACGTGAACAGCGGAGCCATAACCGGCGTGCCGAAGCGCGGCAATCTGCCCAGAGGCTGGAACGTGCAGAAGAACGCGAATGGCGATCTGATTCTGGTCAAGAGCGGCATGGTGATGTTCATTAGATAACGCACGGAGCGCAATGCCTTGGATGGAACGGGCTTCCGGCCCGTTGACAAGGCGCAAGCGGAACGGGCTTTCCAGCCCGTTCCGCTCTTTTTTTGTTTTTTGTGGACAACAGACCTCCCGTCCATTGCCATGGTACAAGCGGACGGGCGCAAGTGGAACGGGCTTCCAACCAGTTGTCCATCCGATGACACCCGGATGTCATGCCCTATGACACCCGGGTGTCACACCCCATGACACCCGGATGTCATACCCTGTGACACCCGGGTGTCATCGGAAAGTGTTCAGGATCGTTTTCTGCAATCTTCAAGATCGTCCGTCCGGGGCTTCCCGATCTTTCCCCGTTCTCTCCGTCCGGCGAAGACTTTTTTGCGAAGTTTCCACGCGCGGGTACTTTTGTGATATACTGGTAGCCGTGAGAGAGGCGCGAGACATATCGATGGCGCGATTTGTATCGCTTCCGGGCGCGGCCGGGGACCGCGTGGCGCGCCTTTATACCTTAAATACCCCCCCCCCCCTCAAGGTTTAGAAGAACAGTGGAGCGTGGAGGCCGCGTTGGGGCGCGGCTTCCCGTCCGGCAGATGCATTTTTCAATGCGTCTGGATGGCTTTTGCAATCTGAAAGGAGAAGACAAATGAAAACGATAGCGAGAACCGTAGCATTGGCCATTGCAGGTCTTGTCGCGCTCCCGGCCGCCGCCGAAACGCCCGACTACTTTGTCGAGTGGGTGCAGCCCGAATCGAAGTTGTATGTCGATACCGGCATAACAGGCAAGGCGGGCATGAAGGCGACGGTCGAATTCCAGAATGTCAGCTCTGGAAATTTCCCGTGCATGCTCGGATCCGCAAAGATACTCGACAATGGTAGCTGGCACCATTTTGGACTGTGCGCGTTCTGGGGCGAGTCCATGCGTTTCTGGTACGGCACCACCTACAACTCCAACGGGTACGGCTACGTTCCGTACACGTACGACTTCAAGACGGAATGCACCGTGGCGCCCGACGGGCTGCTTTCCGCGACATGCACGAAAATCGACGGCTCGACCGAAACCGGTTCCGCGGACTGGAGGGAAAGTTTCGGCGCGATCGACACGCAGACGACAATGTATCTCTTCGCCGAGCACGCGAAGAATCCCGACAGCGGCGCCGAAATTGTCGAAAATTACCATTACGGCCGCCTTTACCATTGCGCCATATACGAGTACGATTCCTCCTCGGAAGACTACGTCCTCGCGAGCGAATTCAAGCCGTGCGTGAAGGACGGCGTCGCCGGCGTGTACAAGACTTCTACCGGCGAAATACTCTATCCCGCCGGCGGAACGCTCAAGGCGGGTCCGGCGAAGAACGATTCGGCATGGGCGGCGGGGGCGAAGGTCGGCGCGCTGGAGCATCCCCGCACCCAGTGGGGGCGAATCTCCTACGGCGGCAGCCGTGGCGGCATGGGCAACGGAGCGTGGCGGAACATCGACGTTTCAGAGTATGTTCCGATGGGGGCGGGCGATATCGACAGCCTTCTGGATTCCTCGTGGAGGGACGCCAACCTTCGCTGGTCGCAGGTCCGCTTCGACGGCTGGTTCCAGGTTTCGGCGGAGAAGGCCGGGACGTGGAGCATAAACCAGAAGTTCGACGACTACTTCGCGCTGTTCATCGACGGATCGATCGTCATATGCAACAATTCCTACACCGGTGAGGCCAACTCGACTGTCGAAGTGGCGGAAGGCTGGCACCGCTTCACCATCGTCGCCGGCGATACGTTCGGCGGCTACGGCCCGAACAAGGATTTCGGCGAGGGGCTGGGCGTCATACCTTTCGTCGTCACCGTGAACGATGCGACGTATGCGTTCAACGAAACCAACTTCTCGCAGGGAAGCGGCGAAAACAAGGTGACGCTCGAAGCCGACACCGATTGGACGGAATATCCGGCCGTCCTTCTCTCGCACGGCGCGGTTCTTGACCTCAACGGACACATACTCACCGTCAAGGACATAGCGTCCGACGGTTTTGTCGGAGCCATGGTGACGAATTCCGCCGCGAGGAAGTCCGTGATCGTGTTGCCGTCCGCCCCGTCGGAAACGGCCGTCGTGAAGTCCGGTCTCGTGCAAGGCGCCGGCGCCAACATTTTTCTCGTCGAGGAAGGGACGGTTTCGGCCACGACCGCGTATTGGACGGGCGACGCCGGCGACGGCGACGCGCTCAACTCCGCGAACTGGGTCAACGCCTTGAAGATGGACAATATCGTCCCCGACGCGACG
>JAFNRY010000024.1 GCA_017385345.1 Kiritimatiellia bacterium | reverse complement strand
GATTCCGTCCGCTTTGAGATTTATGACGTTGTTCCCGAGAAGCCTTCCCATGAGGAATTCGAGCGAGAGGTAGTACACGCGCCGCGCGTTCTGGCGGTGGTATTCTTCCTGCGTCGCGATCCAGCGCTCTACGATGCGGTCGCGGACGGCGTCTGCGAAGGCGGTGTACTGGTCGCGCGGCGTGGAATTGGCCATGTCTTTTGCGAGCGAATAGCGCATGTGCCACGCGAAGTCCTCTTTGAGACCTTCCACGGTCATTTCGACGCGTTTGTCTTTGGCGAACGTTTTATTCATGATTCTTTTTCGACGTATGGTCAAATCGTGATGTTTTTCCGCGGCCTGAACTTACTTGAAAAGGTTTTTGACGGCGTCCGCCGCGCCTTTTGCGGCGTCTGCGGCGGCACCGGCGACGTTTTTAGCCGCGTCGGCCGTGCCGGAGGCGATGCCTTTGGCGGCGTCGGCCGTGCCGGAGGCGATGCCTTTGGCTGCATCGGTCGTGCCCGAGGCGATGCTTTTTGCCGCGTCGGTCGTGCCGGAGGCGATGCTCTTTGCCGCATCGGCGGCTCCCTTTGCTGCGTCCGCCACGCCGCCGGCGACAGCGCCCGCGGCTCCCGCGACGGCGTCGGCGCCGTCGAGAGCGAGTTTCAGAGCCGTGCCGGCGCCGGCGCAAACCTTGTCGGCCGCGTCGCACACGCTCTTCACGATGGCGTCGCCCGCGTCTTCCGCGCTCGCGCCGTCATCGTCGCCGTCTTTCTTGCCGATGTCTTTGATTTCGATGTCCGGCAACGGAACGGCGGCCCGGCCCCACTGGATTTTCGCTCCGGTGATGAACACGCGGTCGATTGCGACTTTCTTGCCGTCGCCGGAATCCTTTCCCTCGTCCTTTTCGTCCTTGGCGTCTTTGGCGCCGTTTTCGCCCTTGTCGTCTCCTGAAGCGTTGGAGGCGATTTCGCGAAGATTGGCAAAGGACAGGTCTCCGTAGATGAAGAGTTTTTCGATTTTGATTTCTCTGATGCGGATGGTGTCGGTGAAGACGGAAAGCGGCGAGAGTTTCACCTCGAGGGAGCCGAGGCTTACGGCGTTGGTTTCCGACGAAGCGAGCGTGTCGCCGACGGCGGCAACCGCGTCGCCGGCCGCAGCTACGGCGTTCTTCGCCTGGTTCGCAACTGCCGAAAGCACTCCGTCCGACTTGACATTAAGCGGATTTTTGGCCGCGGACGCCTTGTCGGTGTAGAAGCGTTCGGGATTCCACAACTGCATGTCGCCGATTTTGAGACGGCCCGTGTACTGGTTGAGGGCGAATTCTCCGAGATGGAAGGGAGTTTTGGTGATTTTCGGCACCGCGCTCTCCGATCCGCATTTTACCGCGGGCCCGATCCAGAGCGGAAGCGTCAGTACCGCGAGAACCAGCGCTATGAAGATCCATTTGAGCGTTTTGAATATGGCTTTCATTTTCAGTTTCTCCTTTTGTTTCCGGTTGTCATGCGTTCTTCAGTTGCGGGAAAAGGACGACGTCGCGTATCGAATCCATGCCGGTGAGCAGCATGACGAGTCTATCGACGCCGAATCCCAGGCCGCCGGTCGGCGGCATTCCGCATTCGAGGGCGGATATGAAGTCTTCGTCGATTTTTTCGACATCTTCGCCGGCCTGGATTTCGAATGCCTTGCGCTGCATCGCCGGATCGTTCTGCTCCGTGTAGCCGGGGCAGATCTCGCGGCCAGCCACTACGAACTCGAAGACGTCAACGAGCGAAGGATCGTCGGCGCACGTCTTGGCGAGCGGCACGAATTCCCGCGGCAGCCTGAGCACGAAAGTCGGCTGGCGCAGCGTTTTTTCGATCATCTTGTCGTAAACTTCGCGCGTGAGGGCCAGTTCTGTAGCGACTCCGTCGAGTTCGAGGCCGACGCCGCGTTCCGCGGCCATGGCCTTGGCCCGTTCCATCTGCGCGGGGAATTCGAGCGAGAACCAGTCGTCTCCCATCGTTTGCATTACAAGATCTCGGTAGGTGACGCGCCTGTAAGGCGGGGTGAAGTCGATCTCTTCGCCGGTCTCGGCCGATTTTATCTTGCGTGATCCGGCAACCTTGTCGCAGAGATGCGGCAGAAGACCTTCCATGATCGCCTCCATCGACGTCCGGTCGCCGTACGCTTC
>JAFNRY010000242.1 GCA_017385345.1 Kiritimatiellia bacterium | reverse complement strand
CAGCGCGTCGCCATCGCGCGCGCCCTCGTGGACAGGCCGCAGGTCCTGCTCCTCGACGAACCTCTCGCCGCCCTCGATCTCAAATTGCGCCAGCACATGCTCATAGAGCTCGACGCCATCCACGACCAGGTCGGCATCACTTTCATGTACGTGACCCACGACCAGGGCGAGGCGATGAGCCTCTCCGACAGGATCGCGGTGATAAACAAGGGCCGCGTGGAACAGCTCGACGTGCCCGCGAAAATCTACGAGGCGCCTTCGTCGCGTTTTGTCGCCTCTTTTATAGGCGATACCAACTTCTTCTCCGGCGAGATAGTGGCCGTGGAAGGCGACTATTGCATCATTCAGCCGTCGGGCTTTCCGCCGATAAAGGCGTACAACGACAAGAATCTCTCGGCCGGGCAGAAGGTCGATCTCTCCGTGCGCCCCGAAAAGATCCGCGTGACGGTGAATCCCCCTCCTCCTGAGAAAGGGGCGGGGATCAACGTGTTCCCCTCCACCGTGCGCGACATCGTGTACCAGGGCGTCTATACCAAGTATTGGATCGACTCGGGTTCGCTGCGCGTCTCCGCTATCAAGCCCCATTCGCGTTTCCTGCTCGACCAGGAGACGATAACGTGGAACGATCCTGTGTTCGTCTGGTGGCATCCCGACGACGGGTACATGGTGGAGGCGAAATGAGCGGGGCCAAGGGAGCGCGGCGGGCCGAATGGCTCGTGACCGCGCCGTCGTTCGTCTGGCTGCTCGTCTTCTTCGCGATTCCGTCGCTCGTCGTGCTCGCCTTCACTTTCCACGGACACACCGCCAACGGCGGCGTCGGCGACTGGAGCCTTTCGACGTGGCGCGAACTCGTCGATCCGGACTATCCCACGATCGTCTGGAAGACGATACGCATTTCCTTCGAGGTGACCGCCTGGTGCATACTCCTCTCGCTGCCGTGCGCCTATGCGATAGCGAGGCTTCCCTCCAAGTGGCGCGCCCTCGTCGCCGGTTCCATCATGCTCCCGTTCTGGACCAGCTTCGTCGTGCGCGTATTCGCGTGGAAGACTCTTCTCCATCCGGACGGCTGGCTGCAGGCCTGCTACCTGATGTGGCTCCGCGTATGCGACTGGATGTTCGACTGGCTGCCCTCGTTTCTCCAGAAGGCTTTGCTGTGGGCCGGCCTTGCGCGAGAAGGCGCGGTCGATCCCGCGCTGTCCACGCTTCTCGACAGCGAGGCCGCCGTGGTGCTCGTTTCGGTGTATTCTTTTCTGCCGTTCGCGATCATGCCCATATATTCGGCCGCGGAGAAGTTCGACTTCTCCCTCATGGAGGCCGCCCGCGATCTCGGAGCCAAGGGCTTCTACGCCTTCCGCAAGATATTCGTGCCGGGCGTGAAGCAGGGCGTCGTATCCGCCGTCCTGATGGTTTTCATCCCGGCCATAGGCTCGTACGTGATTCCGCAGATGCTCGGCGGGATTGAGGTATCACTGGCTGAGATATTTGCAAACGGCGGCAAGGGCGGTACTGATCTGGCTGAAAAGGTAGTTGCTACCATTGAAAATAACGAGAGCAACTTCAAGCCCCTTTATGAT
>JAFNRY010000241.1 GCA_017385345.1 Kiritimatiellia bacterium | reverse complement strand
GTAGCGGCCGCGCAAATCTTTTCGCACGAGCGCGTAGCCGCTTTCCCAGAAACTCTTGAGATCTTTTGTCGTCTGCACAGGTCTCATCGCAGGGCTGAGAAGTGTCATGACTACCGGCACCTTTCCGCCCGCCACCTTGGGTGTTTCGGTCATGCCGAAGCATTCCTGCAGCTTTGCGGAAAGCGTCGGTTCGTCACCGGAGTAATCGACGGCCGGCGCGCTTCCGGACGGAATCCTGATTCTTGCGGGAGCGAGCGAGTTGAGGGTTCTTCTGGAGAATCCTTCCGCCGCGAGAAATGCGTCGAGGACGTTTTCCATGTCCACCTTCGCAAGGTCGCTCCATCTTGTCGCGCCCGCCGCGAGAGCCGCCGTTGCCGCCGCTATCTTGCCGTCGTCCGGCGCCGGCCAGCCGCATTCGCGCGCGAGGAAGGCGATCCTGTCTCTCGTCTGAAGCGATTGCTTCGTCCAGCCGGGCAGGTTCGCAACGCCTTTGATTCTTATGCCTTCCGCGAGCGCCGCGGCCATTTCTTCCGCCGGCGCGGTTTCGCCGTTTTTTTCATCCAGCGGCATTTTCCCGATCATCGTTCGCACCGAGGACCTGATGCGGTCTGCGCGCCTGTCCCATTCGCAAATGCGTTCTCGGCGGATGGAACGTTGAAAGAGGTCTTCGATCTCTCGACGTTCGACCGGACACGCGAGAAAGATTTTCGCGTTGCCCTGCCGGTCGTCGAGCGTGCAGCAGACGAGAAACGGTTCTTTGGCAAGCGGGTCGCGTCTGTCGATTTCAGCGCCCCGGCCGCACGTCATCGTAAAAGTTCCGTTGCCGCGGTTTGCGGCGATCCGGTCGGGATACGCGATCGCGAGCAGCGCCCCCTCGGAGACTTCCGCCTTCCCGTGCTCGGCGACGGCGCTCTCGCCGTCGCGCCGGCCGGCGAACCGTTCCGCCAGACGCGACAGACGCTTGCAGGAAGGTCTCGCGGGATTCGCCAGAACGTCGTCGAGCGTTTTGCGTATGTCCGTCTCGGTCCCGGCGCGCGTTTCCTCGACGATGGCGGCGAGAAGGGCTGCCGTGCGGGTCGTCTCACCGCCCGCCTTTTGTGCCGCAAGCATCATCGCCGCGAGACGCGGATGCATTGGAAGCGCCGCCATTGCGAGCCCTTTCTCCGTCGGCCCGCCTTCTGCGTCCAGCGCTCCGAGCTCCGCAAGAAGCGTTTTCGCGGCGTCCCACGACGCCGCCGGCGGCATCGTCGCCCAAGGCAGCGCGTCTCGGCTCCGCGCCCCCCACGCCGCGCATGAAAGCACCGTCCCGGCGAGATCGGCGTACAGTATTTCGGGCGATGACTTTTCCGGGCGCGGCGCGGCTTCGTCCCAGAGCCTGTAGCATTTGCCGGGCGCGACGCGCCCCGCCCGCCCGGCCCGCTGGCAGGCGCGGTCGAGCGGCAGCGGCAGCGTCGCCATCCCGTCCATTCCCGTGGACGGCGAAAAACGAGACGTCCTCATCAGTCCGCTGTCCACGACCGCCGTAATCCCGGGTATCGTCAGCGAGGTCTCGGCTATTGACGTCGCGAGAATGATTTTTCTCCGCCCGGCCGGCTTGAAGACCCGGTCTTGTTCGTCTTTCGGCATGC
>JAFNRY010000240.1 GCA_017385345.1 Kiritimatiellia bacterium | reverse complement strand
GATCCTCCACCGTGACGTCGAACACCATCTTCAGGAACACCACGAACCCGGCCCTATACGCCTTCGGCGCCGCGCCGGGCTTGTAGTCCTTGCCTGGCATTGCGCTCGTCGTCCACGCGATGACGTCGAGATCTTCGGCGGGATAGAATTCGTCGCGGTCTTTCTTCGCCTGATCCTTGCCGAGATGTGGCAGGATGTCGGAAATCATGAACACGGGATCGCCCGGATCGTCGCCCACCGCAACCTGGACCTTCGTGCCGTCCTTGCGGACGATTGTCCCGTAGAGCGCCAGAGGTAGCGTCAGCCACTGGTACTTCTTTATTCCGCCGTAGATGTGGCAGTCGAAATAGATGTAGCCGCCCTTCTCGTATATTGGCCTCGGCTTGAGGTCGAGGCGCGGAGCGTCGGTATGGCCGCCGACGACCTTGAGACCCGCCTCCGCTATCGGCTTCCTGCCTACGACCGCGGCCATCACGGTCCTGTCTTCGTAGCCGCGGTACACGCGATCGCCCGCCTTGAGAGTCTTGAACTCCGTGATCTCGCGGAAACCCGCCTTCTTCAGAAGCCTTACGCTTTCCGCATAACTGCGTCTTTCCGTTTTCGCTATTCCAAGATACCGCATGTACTCCTTGCAGTACCCGTCCATCGGCATGTATTTGTTCTTCATTCCTGCTCCAACTTGTAGATACGATTGTATCACAATCCCGGCGCGCAATCAAAAAAAATCCATGCGTACCGGCCGCCGCGTTTACCGCGGGAAACGCGCCGGACGGAACGCAAAAAAAAACGCTTGCATTGGCCGGCTTCTCTCTTATAGAATAAGGACATGAAAACCAATGTCCGCAAATGCGGTTTTTGTTTCCTGGCCGCGGTCTCCGCGCTGGCCGTCCCGGCAAATGCGCAAAACGCTGAAACGCTTCCGGATGCCGGGCATGCCCGGCCGTTACCTCCGCCGGAAATCCGCGTCGCCGATCTGAGAAAGGGCGAAAAACCGGTCGCAATCGGCAGAAAAGAGACGATTGTCGCCGAAAACGCTTTCTTCCGGCGCGTAAAAACCGAATTCACGTTCACGAATCCCAATGCGAGACCGATGGCCGGAGAGCTGGAGTTCCCTGTCCCCGAAGGCGGCTGCGTGTGCGCGTATTCGCTGGAAATAGACGGCACGATGGTGCCGGGCGTCGTATGCGAAAAGGAGAAGGCCCGCGTCGCATTCGAAAACGAAGTCCGCAAAGGGGTCGATCCCGGCATCGTCGAACAGGTGAAAGGCAACGTCTGGCGCACGCGGATCTTTCCCCTCTCCCCGAAAACGCCGCGCAGAGCCGAAGTGGAGTTCATCGCCCCGATCCCTGAGGCGGACGCGCCGAAGGCCAAGGCCGAAGCAGTGTACGAACGCGACGGAGACGATGTTTTCGCCGCCGCCTCCGGGACGAACGCGGCGGAAAAGCCGGTCTCCGCGAAAATAGCGTCGTTCGCGGAAGGCGTTATCCTCTGGGACGCGAGCCTGAGCGCGAAGCCGTTCGCGTCCGGCTGGAAGGAAAAAGCCGGAGCGCTCCCTAAAAAAGGATCGTGGAAGCTCGTCGTATTCCGCAACGAACCGGAAGAAGCGAGGGTTTTCGATTCTCGCGACGGACTGCTCGCGGCGATCGACGCGATCGCCTATGACGGAGGAACCGACATCGGCGCCGCGACAGGAAAATACGCCGACGACAATGCGCCCGTCCTGCTTTTCAGCGACGAAACCGACACTCTCGGGCTCTCCTCCCCGGAATACGACGGGGCCGCCGGCCTCGTCGTCGCCTCCCGCGACGATGCGCCCGCGCGCGCAGTGGAAGTCCGCAAACTCGGGAAAGGCGAAAAGCCGCCGGCCGGCGCGGAAGTGAAAGACGGGACGCTGCTTGCGACGGTCTGGGCGGCGCGGCGCATGGAGGATCTCGCGTCCCAGGCCGGATCGCGCAAAGAGGAATTCCTCGCGCTCGGCCGCAGATACGGCGTGGCGGGGCCGGGGCTTTCGCTCATCGTGTTCGAACGGCTCGAACAGTGGCTGGAATACAAAATAGAGCCGCCTGCAAGCCTTGCGATCCACGACGAATGGGTACGCCGCCGCGCGGCGGAAGACGATCCAATCGCGTTCAAGAGAGAGAAAGCCGAACACGAACGGATGCTCTTGCAATACTGGGAGGAGCGCGTGAAGTGGTGGAATTCGCCGAAACCGGCGAAAAAGACTCCGTCGAGCGGACTTTTCGACTCGGAAACCACGCAGAGAACTGCCGCGGCCATGACGGGGAACGCCCGCAGGGGGGCGGCCTCCGCAAGAGCTGCAAACGACATGGAAATGGCGACGGGCGCCGAACCTCCGGCGCCGGCCGCCGAGGCGATGTCGGCCATGGCTTCGCGCGCAGGATCCGCCGGCGGACGGGAGAAAGCGCCTGGCCAGGCCGGTTCCGGATCGGCTCCGTCCGTCACGCTCAAGGCGTGGGATCCGAAAACGCCTTACATCGAGGCGCTCAAGGCGGCCGGGAAAGGCGAGGCTTACGGAATCTATCTCGCACAGCGCGAAAAATACGCCGGATCCCCGGCATTCTATCTCGACTGCGCCGGCTGGTTCTTCAAGGCGGGCGAAACAAAGCTCGCCGTGCGCATCCTGACAAACCTCGCGGAATTCAAACTTGAAAACGCCGCCCTGTGGCGCGCCATGGGTTGGCGAGCCCGCGAAGCCGGCGCGTATCCGCTCGCCGAACTCGCGTTCCGCAAAGTCCTCGCCATGCGCGGAGAAGAGGCGCAGAGCCGCCGCGATCTGGCGCTCGTGCTGTCCGAGCGCGGCAAGGACGAAAAGAAAGCGGCCATGGTCGAAGAGGCCATGAAACTTTTGGCCGACGCCGCCTTCACGCCGCGCGCCCGCCGCAGCGGACGGCGCGGAAACGACTTCCAGGTTTCAACCATCGCGCTCGAAGAACTGAACGGCCTCGTCTCATGGGCGGAATCGACGGTCTGGCCGGACGGG
>JAFNRY010000239.1 GCA_017385345.1 Kiritimatiellia bacterium | reverse complement strand
CTTCCGGCTTTTCGCCGGTGGCCATAGAGAGGCGGTAATACCAGTTCCCATTCCGAACACTGAAGTCAAGCGCCCCATCGCCAAGGGTAGTGCGGGACCCGCCCGCGCGAGAGTAGGACGCCGCCGGCTCTTTTTCTTTAATGCAGAAAGGAAGGAATCTGAAGTATGAAACCCGATTTTCCTGTCGTGGATTCGCATGTCCACCTTTATCCGGACGCGATAGCGCCGAAGACTGTTTCCTTCCTGTCGTCAAAATTCGGAAACGCTCCGGCATTCGACGGCACCGTTGCTTCGTGCGTAGAGCATGGCGGGCGCTGTTCGGTTTCTCTTTCCTTGAACCTGCCGGTCGCGACATCGCCTACGCAGGTCGATCATATCAATTCATGGGCCGCCGCAGTAAACTCCGGCGGTTGCGGCAATGCCGGAAGGAAGGTTCTCTCTCTCGCTTCGCTCCATCCTGCAACCGCGGATATGCACCTTGCGCTGGCGGGAATTGCAAGCACCGGGTTCGCCGGCGTCAAATTCCATCCTGAATACCAGAAATTCGGATTCAACGACAAAATCATGGATGGATGCTGGGAAGAAATGTCCAGTCTTGGCCTTGTCGCATATCTTCATGCAGGAGGAGAGAGGGTGTTTGAGCCTCCGTACAGATCGTCTCCTTCGGAAGTATTGAAATTGCACAAGCGCTTTCCCGGATTGAAAATCGCCGCGGCGCATCTTGGCGGTTTTGGAATGTGGGACGAGTCGGAGGAAGTTCTCTGCGGACAGAACGTCTATCTCGATCTCTCCCATACTTTTGGCTGGATGGGCACGGCGCAAATAGTCAGAATGGTCGCCAAGCACGGTGCACGGCGCGTTCTTTTCGGATCTGATGCCCCGTGGCAGGACCCGGCCGCAGTAATCGAGGCATTGTTCTCGTCTGGGATAGGCGAAAGGGATTTGAAAGCGATTTGCTGCGGCAATGCCACCGAACTTTTCGCGATTGATCCAGATGCGCTCGAGGCATAGGGCGTCATCTGTTTCTTGTGCGATGCGCACTGCCGGCATTAACTAACTGACGGCCGTCGCCAAACGGCGAGCCAGGACCGGCAGCCCGGGGTCGCGCGCGCCGCAGACGGCAAATGTGGCGAACGAGTCTCTTGCTGCCGACATTTTTTCGAAAGCATCGTCGAGATCGGCGACCAGTACGGGTTTGCAGACCTTCATCCTGGCGGCAAGGTAATCCGAATTGACAGACCTGTCGGCGGTGCCGCCCGCGTCATAGACCGGAAGGAGAAGCAGCCTGTCGCATCCACGCACTGTTTCATCGAACATTGCGGCGAGCGCGTCTGCCATTTTTCTCAAAGGCGCGTAGCCGTGCGGACGCCAAACGGCGCATATTCCGCCCGGACGGGATTCGGCGAGCGCAGTCCACATCGCGTGCAGTTTTTCCGGATTGTGGGCGTAATCGTCGAACACGCGGTCGCCGTGTCTCTGGAGACGGCGTTCCACTCCGCTGAAGGAATGCAGCGCCTTGATCGCAGCTCCGGAATCGCAGCCGAGGCGCGAGGCCATTTCGACTGCGAGCGCGGCATTGGACATATTGTGCCGGCCTGGCATCGGGCATGGAACCGGATCCGGATGGAATGCGCGTCCATCGACTACAGGGCCGTCGATGTCATCTATGAACGAGTCGAAAACCTCGTCCATTTCCTCTTTTGAATAATGGTCTGCGCTCGCATTCGTGATTATCGCGGCGTACGGTTTGAATTCGACAAGAGACTTGTCGCTTTCATCGACCTCCGCGACTGCATATTCACCTTTGCCGGGAAGCACCGCCCCCTCCCATCCGGGAACGTTCGCGCCGTTGACGCAGAACGGGTCGAAACCGCACTTCGAGAGAATGTGTCCAAGCATCGCAGTGACCGTGGACTTGCCGCACGTGCCGGCGACCGCGACGAGTTTGCGGCCGGCTAGCGCCCGCGAGAGCGCCCGCGCACGGTGTACCACCGGTATGCCCAGAGACCGCGCTTTGCAGAGAGCTTCGTTGTCGTTTTCTATGGCGGTGGAGACGATTACTTCTTCGGTATCGCCGGCTATCCCGGAGCCGTCGTCCGGAAAGCATTCGATTCCGAGAGAACGGAGAAGCGGGAAATTTCCCGATTGCAACGAGTCAGGATTGCGCAGTGCGCGGTCGCTGCCGCACACGGAGTCGCCATTTTCTTTCAAAGCAACGGCGAGCGCGCTCATTCCAACGCCGCCGATGCCGACAAGATGCCTCTTCATAGCGGAACGATTATATCATAAGGACCATTATGCCGCGTTGACTATGGTATAATGGCCGAGAGTGGAAATGACGTCGTTGGAATATTTATGATGAAAGAGTTGATATACGCTGGCGCCAGCATTGCGGGATGGAATGTTCAAACAATCGAGCGGTTGCCGGAGGTTCAGGGTTCGCTCGTCCGGATGGAATATGAAAAGAACGGGGCGGAACTCGCATGGCTGGACCGTGACGACGAGAACATGACGTTTGCAATTGCTTTCAAAACCGTTCCAGAAGACGATACGGGCGTCGCCCACATACTCGAACATTCCGTTTTGTGCGGTTCCGAGAAATATCCTGTCAAAGAGCCTTTTGTCGATTTGTTGAAAGGATCGTTCGCAACATTTCTCAACGCGTGGACCGCGCCGGACCATACGGCGTATCCGGTGTGTTCCCGCAATAAAACCGATTTTTTAAATCTGATTGACGTATATCTCGACGCTGTGCTGCATCCGTCGAGCATGAAAAATCCGGCGGCATTCAGGCAGGAGGGGTGGCATTATGAACGGGACGGGACGACCGGCGGACTCAAGCGCACCGGCGTAGTTTACAGCGAGATGAAGGGAGCGTTTGCGAATCCTCTCCATCTTGCTGCGACAGAGGCCGAAAGGCTTCTTTTCGCCGGAAGTGCGTACGGATACGTGTCGGGCGGAGACCCGGATTCGATACCCGATCTTACATTTGCGAAATACCGCGATTTCTACGAGCGCCACTACCACCCCTCG
>JAFNRY010000238.1 GCA_017385345.1 Kiritimatiellia bacterium | reverse complement strand
GCGAAGGGACGGTGTTCACTATCCGTCTGCCGCGCATAGAGCGGCGTATCAGGGAGCTTGGCGAGACCGGCGGACGCAAGGAGGGAGAGGCATGAGTTTCTCAAGGCTTGTCATCGCGGCCGCGGTCGCTACCGTGTTCGTGGTTTGCGCGCGCGGAGAGGCGCGCGGGTCGGATAAGAGGCTACCGGTCTCGCCGGAGGAGGCGGCCGGCACGGTTAAACGCTGGCTGGGCCGCAGGCACGAGAGGGGCGCGAAGTTTAAATGCAGGCTCGGCGCGAGGCCCCGCAAAGTGGAAACCTTCAAAGGCGAGGCCGACAAAGGCGAGTTCCACATCGTTACGTTGGATGGCGGCGGTTTCGCAGCCGTTTCCGGCAGTAGCGGGAACGCCAAGGTGGTCGCCTTTTCGCAGTCGTCCGAATTCAAAGCGACAGACGAAAACCCGCTGTATGTATTGTTGAAACAGGATGCTGCCGGCAGGGCGGAAGGCGCGGCCGCAGGCAAGGTTTCCAAGCGTGCCTCGGCCGGTGCCGGCAACGGCTTGGAGTCGATAGACGATCCGCGCATCGATCCGCTCGTGAAATCGAAGTGGGGCCAGAAGTATGCGAACGACGACAATGGTGAATATGTGCCATGCTACAACTACTATACGTATTTTGACAATCTCGATTATCCGTGCGGCTGCGTTGCCACCATGGGGGCCCAGATCATGCGCTATCATTGCTGGCCGACGCAGGAGGTGGAGCAAGTAGAGTATTATACAGGCATAGACGGCTTGGTGTGCGACCCCTGGCTTTCGACGATAGGCGGTATTTACGATTGGTCCAAGATGCCGCTCGACCCTGCCGGTGAGTTGAATATTACAGATGAGCAGTGCGAGGCGATCGGCCGCCTGACCTACGATGTAGGCGTCGCTTGCACGATGTTCTACGGCATTGAGGAAAGCAGCGCTCCGGTATATATGTTCCACGAATGTCTGATTGATCTTTTCCATTATGCGAACGCTGATTGCATCGTATTCACAACCAAGGGTACCGAACCCAAATACAATAACGACTCCACGCTCGGATATTCGCTCGACTTGTTGAAGAGGGCCGTGGTTCCGAGCCTTGACGCGAGATTGCCGGTCGGTCTTCATGTTGGCCTTTGGAATAAAGGCCACGCGGTTGTGGCGGATGGCTACGGCTACATGGACGGCGCGTTCTATCTGCATATCAATATGGGTTGGAGCGGCGGCTCCGACGCATGGTATGCGCCGCCGGACATAGGGGACTACAACTGCATAGCAATTGTGGTTTACAACATCAATCCAGAGTCTGGGGCGGGCGCATCCATTGTTAGCGGGCGCATTCTGCGCGCCGGCGGGGAGCCTGTAGCCGGCGCTACCGTCTCTGCAACGGCGGTTTCCGGGTCTGTCGCCGGTGTTGCGGCAACGACCGATGGGCGCGGCATATACGCGCTGGCGCTCCAGCCCGGGGATTGGCGTGTGACGGTTTCCGAGAACGGCTGCGAGTTCGCCACGAATGTAACGGTGGCGGCGTGCGCATCTATTTCTTCTTATTATAATGACGAATTCGACGAATACGGCTGTTGGAGCGAAGAAGTAGCAGATGTTTCGCAGAATATAGGCAACCTATACGATGTAAATCTTGAAATCGACTACGATACGGCGGAACTGAAGGCGTTTCTCGCCTGGCTCGAGGAATATGGATTTGCAAGCGATGGCGCGACGACGCGCGATGCCGCGTCGGTCAAACATTCCGGGACTTGCGCGTCCGGCAAGGAGTGCACTCTCTGGGCCGACTTTGTGGCCGGCACGTGCCCGACAAACGCCGGCGATGTATTCATCGCAAAGATCGACATGGTGGATTTCGGCGGTGTGCGTGTGCCAGAAATAACCTGGGAGCCGGATACTCCGGAGTTGCGCGCAACGAGAAATTACGCCATCTACGGTCAAAAGAAGCTCGGCGGGGAATGGGAGGACGTCACGGGGAAGACGCCGGCGCAACTCGCGGCGGACGGTTTCGGATTCTTCAAGGTTGTAGTGGAATTGAAACAGTGAAGCGGCCAGCGGGCGAGAGCCGTTGACAGACGAAACGACGAACGGGATGGAAATCGCGATAAAAGGAATAATAGAGAAAAAGCGCTATGGGCGCGAATTGGACGACGGGGAAATCGAGGCGTTCATCGATGCGTACATGGCGGGTACGGCCACGGACGCGCAGGCGAGCGCGCTGGCTATGGCCGTATGCTGCAACGGCATGAACAGGCGCGAAACGGATGCGCTTACCCGCGCGATGCTGCGTTCTGGCGAGACGATCGACTGGGGCCGCGGCGCGCCGACGGCGGACAAGCATTCCACCGGCGGCGTCGGCGACAAGCTTTCCTTCATCGTCCAGCCCGTGGCGGCGGCATGCGGGTTGCGCGTGCCGTCTCTTGTCGGCCGCGCTCTCGGCTACACGGGCGGAACCGCCGACAAGTTCGAATCCATACCCGGATGCCGCGTGGCGCTCTCGCTCGATGCGTTTCGCGCCACGGTGGAGAAGACAGGGCTTTCCATGGCGACGCAAACCGCCGAGATAGCGCCGGCGGACCGCAAACTCTACGCGCTTCGCGATACGACGGGCACCGTTGCGTCACAGGCGCTCATAACCGCTTCCATACTTTCCAAAAAGCTCGCCGAAGGCGCCGGCGCGCTCGTGTTCGACGTTCGCTGCGGACGCGGCGCGTTCATGAAAACGCGCGAAGAGGCCGAGTCTCTGGCGGCGGCTTTGACGGAAGGGGCGAAGGCCGCAGGCCGCAAGGCGTCCGCTTTCGTGACGCCGATGGATGCGCCGGTCGGCCGCGCGGTTGGCAATGCGGTCGAAGTCGCGGAGGCGCTCGACATCCTGCGGGGGTGCGACGGCGCGCCGGCAGATGTCAGGGAGACCGCGCTTGTTCTCGCGTCCGAAATGGTTTCGCTCGCGAAAGATTGCGGTCTTGAAGACGCACGGGCGCAATGCGAAGAAGTTCTTTCCGGCGGTGCCGCTCTCGCCAGATTCGAGGCGATGGTTGAAGCCCAGGGCGGGAGTCTGGATGCCTTCGAGCACATGATGCGCAGACCATGCGCCAGATTCGCCATTCAGTCGCCGCGTGGCGGATACGTGGCCGACATAGATGCGTCTGTCGTTGCGGAATCGGCTCTTTTTCTCGGCGCGGGGCGCGAAAGGCCGGGAGACGCGATCGATCCTCTGGCGGGAATAATCCTTTCCGTCCGGCCCGGAGAAAAGGTTTCGCCCGGTTCGGCGCTCGCGACCCTGCAGGCCTCCGGCGCGCCGGATCGTCTTGAGGCGGCAGCCGCGAAACTCGTGCGCGCGTTTTCTTTCACGCGCGCACGGCGGGACGAGGAACGTCCTATGATTCTTTCCATCGTCAGATAAGCGAGTTCCAGGGTCATGGATTATACGAAGCTCAGAAAGAAGTTTCCTGCCAAAAAGATCCGGCCGGCCGCAAGAACGCGAAAGGCTGCGAAGAAGGCCATAGCGGCCGAATACGAAAGAAAGCTCGCGGAAATAGGCGGCGCGGCGGAAACGAAACGTGGCTTTCCTTACTATATTGCCGTCGTTATGGGATTGCTGCTCGCCTGCGGATTGGCCGGAAGCGCGATTTACGACAAAGGAGGCCTCGATTTGTCGAAAAGGAAAGGACGTATCGCGGCTGCGTCGGTGCGCAATCTTGCCATTGCGGCGGGAAGATACCGGTATCACACGGGGGTGTATCCGACCACGGGCGAGGGCCTCGAGCAGCTTGTCTCCAAAAAGGTGAAGAAGGAAGGCTGGAACGGGCCGTATATCGCCGGCGGGCTCAAGCCGGATCCTTGGGGCAACGCGTATGTTTACGTCTCGAACGGCGACCGCGAAATGCCGACGCTGTATTCGAGCGGACCGGACGGGGAGGCGGGAACGACGGATGACGTTATGGCGCAGGCCGCGGATTTCGAGGAGCCTTTCCGCGACACTTCCTGGACCGAAGGCTGGGTCAGGTACGAGTTGCGCGGCATCTTGCCTGCTGTGGACGAGCGACACAGAAGGGAACTTCGCGAAGCCGTGGCCAAGGAACTCGAAAAGAACGCTTCCGGAAGGCCGCCGCCGCGCGAAAGCGGAACTGGCGGCCCTCCTTCCGGTCCGGATATTTGATAAAATCTGAACCGGCGGCGACCCGGTCTGCATCGTATTGGATAGGGAACGGCGCCGAAAGAACATGAAAGACACGATTCTACTGGTCCTGAACGTGGCGATGACGCTTACCGGCGGACTCGGCATCTTCCTGCTTGGCATGAAAAACCTGTCTGAAGGCTTGCAGGCCGTCGGCGGCGGGGGATTGCGGAAGTTCATGGCGCTTGCCGCCGGACACAGGCTCGCAGGCGTGGGGACCGGCATAACCTCGACGATGATCGTGCAATCCTCCTCCGTCATAACCGTAATGCTGATCGGTTTCGTGTCTTCCGGCATGATGACGCTGTCGCAGGCGGTAAACGTCATTATTGGCGCGAACATAGGCACTACGGGCACGGTGTGGATAGTGGCGTTCGCGCCGTCGCCGGAAATGCTCGGGCTTTCGGCCCTCGCTATTGGCGGTATATTCTACTTTTTCGTCCGCAGCCAGCGGCTCCATGACGCGGGCCTCGCCGCAATCGGCCTGGGGCTGGTGTTCCTCGGGCTTTATTTCATGTCGCAGGGGGTGACGCCGATACGCACCCATTCCGGCGTGCAGGCGCTCTTCACGTCGATGAAGGCGACGAATGCTGGGGAAGTCGCGCTCGTCGCTCTCGTTTCGGCTGCGTTCACGGCCGCGATACAGAGTTCCGCCGCGGCGATCGCGATATCCATGACGCTCGCCACCCAGCAGCTTATTTCGTACGAAGTGGCGGTGGCCACGCTGTTCGGCGCGAACGTCGGCACCACGGCGACGGCGTGGCTGGCGTCCATCGGCGGGCCGCAGGAGGCGAAGCGCACGGCCTTGGCGCACACTCTTTCCAACGCTCTCGGCTCCATCCTGTTCCTCCCGTTCGTTCTCGATTTCTTCGTTCCGATGGGCAAGGCGCTCTTCCCGGGATGGAACAAGGTGGTCGTCGCGGCGAACGGCCACGCCTTGCTTCCCGGAGTGGCCGCGCCCATAGCCGTCACGGACACCGTCTTCTCGCTTTTAAGGGGGCTTGTGCTGTTTCCTTTCGTCGAGCCGTTCGCGCGGCTGGTGGAGCGGCTGGTTCCTGCGCGCGGAGACGTGCGTTCGCGGCTGCCTGAACTGCATCCGGGCGATCGCATTTCCCCGGTCATCGCCCTCGAGCAGGCGTTCGCCGCCGTCTCTTTCATGCGCGACATGTGCACGGAAGCCCTGCATCTGGCGGCGAAGATTCTTTCCGGCGAGGCGGACGGCGAAGACGAAGGCCGCATAATAAAGATAGAGAGCGATCTCGACAAGACGCAGCACGACGTAACGCGGTTTCTCGGCGTGCTCGTCGCCGGGCGGCTCGATCCAGCGTCGGCCGGCAGCGCGAGGCTTCTGCTGAGGATAGCCGACGAACTCGAATCTGTTTCCGACGAGGCGGCGACGATTGCAAAAGCGAAAAGGCGGCTGAGGCGGGAAGGGCAGGATTTCTCCGATGTGTCGCGCGAAAGGCTGTGCGGACTATGCAAGGACGTCCTCGCGTACGGCGACCGCGTTTCGTCGCTTCTGGTTTCCCCCCGTCCGAAAGTTCCGCTCGAGGAACTTCGCAACGCGTCGAAGAATCTGCACACACGCGTCCGCGAATGCCGCCAGATACAGCTCCTTCGCATCGGGCCGGAGGATCCGACGTCTCCGGCGAGGGTGCTTGTGGAACTCGACATACTCAACGCGCTGGAGCGCGTCAGAGCCTATAATTTGAACATAGCGGAGACGATAGCGACATGAAAAGAATACGCATGATGTGCGCGAGGATTGCATTTGCGGCTGCGGCGTCGGCCGCCGCCGGATGCCTATCGTCCGCGCCGGAGGCGCCGTCGCTGTGGACGATAGAATACCGGCGCGGTAGCGGCCCGGTCGTTGCGCCGCCGGTGCAGGGCGTGCCTGGCGCGCGGCCGGAACCCGCTGTGCGGGTGGCCCGCGTCGATGTGAGGGCGCCGTTCGACGGCGAGAGGATTGCCGTCGAGCGGAAGGACGGCACGATCGTCTTCGATCCGCGCAATTCTTTCGCCGCCCCGCCGGCTTCTCTTCTCCGTTGGGCCGCGCTCGACGCCGTTTCTGGTTCGCCGCTCGCAGACGCCGCGCTCGACAGAATGTCGTCCGCTTCAACGCCCTTGTCCCTCGAACTTACCGTCCGGAGGCTCGTGCTCGACTGTACGCGACCTGATTCGAGAATCGCGAAAGTGGAAGCGGCCGCGGTCCTGCTCGATGGACGCAAGGCGGTGTGCGCGTCGTCGGGCGCCGGGGAGGCCGACGCCGGCGCGGGTGATTACACGGCTGCGTTCTCGACGGCGTTCGCCAGGGCCATGGATTCTCTGACGGGGAAGCTCAAGATTCCGGAGAAGTAGAAAGTGCCGCTTTTGCGCCAGTCTTGTTCGTATCTCGGAGAGACGATCGCCGCCACGGCGTCGCTTCTCGCGCGGCCGCGCGGATTCCGGTTCCGCGATTTCGTCCTCGCGT
>JAFNRY010000023.1 GCA_017385345.1 Kiritimatiellia bacterium | reverse complement strand
GCGACAGAGTGCGAAAGTTGAGGCCTCTGTTAGACGAACTGCGTGACGAACGACAGGTGTATTTTTCTATTGCATAGCGGAAAATATGTGATAAAATACTTCCCATACGCAGTTCGGGCGTGGCGCAGCGGTAGCGCAGTTGACTGTTAATCAATTGGTCGCTGGTTCGAATCCAGCCGCCCGAGCCAATAAAATCATCCAACCGCTTTAGTTTCAAGCACCATGCGCGCTTTCCAGCCGCCCCATACCAGCGGGCGCCACGGCTTTATGCCTAAAACACGCTTGACTACCCGCCCTTCCCCGTCCAAAAACGCCGCATCAATGGCAAATGACATGAAAAACGTGTGTATTGCGTTGCAGCGGGTTATAAGAATGCCCTCGCCAGGCGGGAGGTCTTTGGTCCCGATCAAACCTTTCGCACGCTCGGCGAAAGAGCGTGCGACTTTGGCTTTGACGCCTAATATCTCCGCAATCTCCAGATCAATCTCCCAATACGGCCGACGCATCGGGGCCGAACGCCCTGAGATAGACGGAAAAGCCGAAGCGCCAGTCGTCGCCATGCTCAGAGCCGTCGATCCGACGATAGTCGTTCTCGTAGGAGAGGCTGAAGCGGAAGCCAAGGCAATCCGTACGCAAATCAAGCCAGGCGCCCGTCTCGTCAAGCTCGTTTTCGCGGATGTCCCATCGCAGATACGGGCCCCAGGCTATCGCATCGCACAGTTCATGCTCGAAACCGATTCCGACGTACGAGAAGCGGGCTCTGTTGAAATCCTCGTTCCGGACGGTCTCCGGATCGTACGGGGAGGAAGACCAGTCCCACCAGCGCTGGTCGCGCCCCGAATAAGAAACGGTGCCGAGAAACGATTTTGAAAATCTGTGTGAAAACGCAGCCGAGGCGTAGGCGAGAGTGTCGTTCTCCCCGTCCCATTCCGCCCGCGCCGAAAGAGTCGAATCTTCGGCAAGACTCCACACCGCACGCGCGCCGGGAAACACGGAAGCCTCGCCGTCGCGCCCGTAGTTTGGATGCCCCTGCTTGCGCGAAAGCCGGTGCCATCTGCCGCCTTCGGTCCATGAAGTATCATTGAACTGCACGGCGGCATAGACGTCGATGTCGAGGACTGTTTTGGAAAAACCGTCCGGCATGTTCTTGCGGAATGCGTTGCGCAAGCCCGGCGTGACGCCTCGCCATGAATACGGGAGGTTTCTTCCGCGCCCGGCGAACTGGTCGAGATAATCCGCGCTTCCGTCAATCGCATCGAAGTAATATGCGCGCGAACCGCGCCGGAGACGCGAATATTGCGCTTCTTGAACGAGAAAATCGGTGTATGGTTCTACGATGTGCGACCACACGCCGTCGAGGGAGGCGGTGCCGCGCGCCGAAACCGTCGCTCCTCCTTCGACAATGGTGCGCCATGCGTCGTCGTCGAGCGATCGGGCCCGTCCGTACCCGGTGGTGTTCAGCGTCCCGGTATCCGACCACCACGTCCCTCTCGCTCCGACGCGCGGCACTACGGACAAGAGATCTGCGATCTTGAACGGCAGCGTCAATCTATGGTACGTGTCGAAACGCGCGGCCTGGAAATCGGCCCACTGCCCCGGATCGTATCTGTAGGGGAGCGCCGTCGATTTTTTCCCGAGTTTCGCATAGTCCCGGTCGAGCCAGCCAATGCGCGACGAGGATTCCCACACCACCGGCGAACCGAATACCGGCTGCGGCATGGCGTCTATGGAGAACTCCGGCAGGCGCGAAACGCCGCCGTAGAACTCGTTGACCGGGCCGGACACGCTCAAACCGAGGCCGAAACTGTTTTCAAGATGCTCCCAGGCCAATTCGTTCCGGTCCTGCGCCGGATAGCGGTTGGACGGCCCGAAACGCAAATCGCGCATGAAGTCGCTGCGGAAATGCGAGTCGCTGTAGTACACGGCACGTGCGCGGACGACATCCTGCTCCGTCGGCTCCCATTTGTGGCTGAGATACAATCCGTAGCGCTCGTCCGGAACGGTGCTGCCCCAGTTCGCGTAATGCCATTTGCGCGAACTGCTCCAGCGCCTGTCGTAGCGATCGGCGTCCTGGTCCCACGCATAATAGACCTTGAAGGCTCCCCGGCCGAAATCGGCGAGATTCCAGCGGACGCTCTGACCGAGGGCGACGCCGTTCTTGGCGCGCACGTCGAAGCGCGTCGAGCCCGAAAGCCCCAGCTCCCCTTCGCGCATCGACCCGGCGAGGCCGTAAACGTATTTGGTCAAAAGATACGCCCCCCACCTGCTGCGATATCCGGGCACGACGCGCCAGCCGTAATCCGTGTCCAGCGGCTGCCACCACCAGGGCAGCCACGCCACGGGAACGTCCCACAGCTTCAGGACCGCGCCATCGACCGTGAAGTCGCGCTCGCCTTCCTTGCCGTGGTAGCGGAGACCGCCGCGGCAGGCCCAATGCAGGCAGTCCGGAGAATTGGTGCACGTGGTGACGAGCGTGGAGGAATCGAAAATCCAGTCTTCGCCGTCGCGCAGAACGCTCTGGGAATACATGCGGAGCGGACCGAAAGACGCCTTGACGTTGCCATCCGCCGAAAACGAATCCGCTCCCCTGCCGGCCGACATTCTGTCGGCGGAAACCTGAAGCCTGCCCTGCAGCGGCGCCGCCGGCAACGGCGCGGCGGCGAACGCCGCGGCAAACGCGACGGCAAGCGCCGCGGAACGAGTTGGTTTGTCTGTTTTCATGACTGGGAATAGAGTATTTGCGAAGTCGCCGCATCGAGTATTGCGAACGATTCGGGGTGCCTGTGGAGTTCGGATACGAAAGTAAGACGGGTCTCGTATTCCTTCTGGAGGCGCGCGAGTATGTCGGCGTCCTCGGTTCTCAGACGCTGCATGATCTGCGGCGCGATAACGATCTTAGGCTCGAACGGCTTCTTGGCGGTTGCCGCCTTTTTCAGCAGCGCCACCAGCTTGCGCTGGATCTCCACGGATACCGCCATGGGGCTCTTGACCACTCCCCTCCCCGAACAGAACGGACAGCGCGAAGTCTGCATCGAAAGAATGGATCTGTCCTGACGCTGGCGCGACATTTCGAGAAGTCCAAGTTCGGAGATCTCGAGCACGTTCGTGCGCGACTTGTCTCGGCGCAGCGCGTCCTTCAGGGCGCGGCACACCTGCTTCTGGTGGCGGCGGGACTTCATGTCGATGAGGTCGAGCACGACGAGCCCGCCGATATTCCTCAACCGCAGCTGGCGCGCGACCTCCTCCACAGCCTCGAGATTCACTTCGAGTATCGCGTCCTCCTGCGATCCGTTCCCCTTGTAGTGGCCCGTATTCACATCGACGGCGATGAGCGCCTCCGTCTCGTCGATGATCAGATAGCCGCCGGACTTGAGCGGAACTTTGCGCGCGAAGGCGTCGGCGAGCTGCCGCTCAAGACCGTAGTGGTCGAATATGTTTGCATCCCCGTCGTAGCGGTGAATGCGCGATTTCGCGCGCCGCGAAATGCGCCCGGTCACTTCGCGCATGCTGTCGAAACTCGCCTGGTCGTCGATGACGATGGAATCGACATCCTCCGTCAGCCAGTCGCGCACGACTCTCTCGCACAGGTCCGGCTCCTGAAAAATGCAGCACGGCGTGCGCTTATTGTCGATGTTCGCCTGCATCTCGGCCCACACGGCGAGCAGGTTGCGCAGATCCCTCGCGAAAGCGCGCGCCGTCGCGCCCTGCCCGGCAGTCCTGACCACGAGGCCGACGTTTTCCGGCAGCGGAAGTCTGTCGATTATCTTCTTCAGGCGCTGACGTTCCTTCGCATCGCCGATCTTCTTTGATACGCCGCGCAGCGACGCGCCGCGCGAATCCTTCGCCCCCGGCATCATTACGAGATACCGACCGGGGATTGAAAGACTCGCCGTGACGCGCGGCCCCTTAGTGGATATCGGCCCCTTAGTCACCTGGACGACGATTTCGGATCCCGGCGGAAAGCGTTTGGCTATCTCCTCGTCGGAAAGGCGGCTTCTCCGCGGCCGGCCGCCGCGTTCACGCGACGCCTCGTCGTCGTCCTCCAGCAGCGCATCGGCGTCCGGCGTCATGTCCCAGTAGTGCAGGAAGGCGTTTTTCTTCAGGCCGATGTCAACGAAGGCGGCCTGGAGATCGTTTTCCAGATTCTGCACCCTGCCCTTGAATATGCTGCCGACGAGCCGTTCCTCCTCCGGATGTTCTACCATGAACTCCTCGAGCCGCCCGTTCTCTACGACCGCGACTCGGGTTTCGAGCCGTTCGACGTTCACTATTATCTCGCGCTTCGTCTTCGAGCGCCTAAACCAATCGAATATTCCCATGGAATCTATTCCTCCCTGTGTATTGATACGCTTTGCACGAGGCCGAGGCCGAGCACCGTCGTTGCGAGGAAGGTGCGGCCGAGCGACATGAACGGCAGCGGGAGCCCGGTTATCGGCACCAGCCCCACCGTCATTCCGGTGTTTACATAGACATGGGCGAACACGAGCGTCGCCATGCCGAGCGCGAGAAGGCGGCCACTGCCGTCCCGCGCGACGATTGCCGCGCGCGCCGTGGATGCGCAAAGCAGCGCATACAGCGCGATCAGGACCGCGGAGCCGGCAAATCCGGTCTCCTCCGCCCAGACGCAGAAAATAAAATCGTTCATGACCCCCATTGGCGGGAGCAGCCTGCGGCGGACGGACTCTCCCCGCCGCCAGCCTTTGCCGCGCGCGCCTCCAGAACCGAGCGCCATCTTCGACTGGCGCAGATTGTACCCCGCCCCGAGAGGATCGCTTTCCGGAAACAGAAACGTCTTCACGCGCATCGCCTGGTGCCTGCGCAAAGGAACGTACCGCATTATGGCCGCCGTCTTTTCGGGCGGGGTTCCCGGCCTGTACGCTTCGTGCACGGCGCCGAGAACCGCTGCCGCGGAAACGGCGGCCGCCGCAAGCAGCGCCAGCAGTCCCTTCCGCCACACCCCGGCGCAGAGCAGCATTGCAAGACATGCGGGCGCGAGCGCCATGACAGACCCGAGATCCGGCTCGACGAGTATGAGCACGCAAGGAATCCCGGCGACCGCCACGGCGAACGCAAAACCGGCGAATCCAAAACGCCACCGGTCTTTTTCCCGGTCTCCGCCCCAGAACCAGGCTATGAACGCGACGAGACAGAGCTTGGCCACTTCCGCCGGCTGGAAAAACCAGAGCCATCTCTTTCCGCCGAACTGCTCGGATCCGGCGACGAGAACGAGCACGAGCAGCACAACGGAAAAGATATAGCCCGGCAGAGCGAAAAGTCGGAGCAGTTTCCTGTAGTCAACAGAGGCGATGGCGAAATATGCGGCGAACGCGAAGGCCGCCGTGGCGAGAGCGTCCTTCCACTTGCCGGCCATGACGGCCCCGCCGCGAGCCTCGCCGGCGGAGGCGAGCGCGAGCGAGCCTGCGGCGAGAAGAAGAACCATCGCCGCGAACTGCACCCACATGAAGCGCGACAGGAATGCGCGGACGCCCGTCATGCCCCCTCCCCGCCGTAGAACTCGCGCAATATCGCACCCGCGCGCGGCGCCGCGGTCGCCCCCCCGGTTTCGCCGTCCTCCACAATCACTGCGAGCGCGAGAGGTTCGGCGCGGCGCGCACCGGCGGCGGGCGTCGCGTACGCGACAAACAGCGTATTCTTGCGACGGTGCGTCCCGGCTCCGACCTGCGCCGTTCCCGTCTTGCCGGCGACCCTGGCCGCCACGCCAGCGCCGGCGGCGACGCCGGATCCGCGCTCCACAACCATGAACATGCCCTTGCGGACGGCGTCGAGATCGGCCTTCGGCACGTCAAGCGCCTTGCGCACCGCGGGTAGCGCGGCGTTGAGACGCGGCGTGCACAGCCATCCGGTGCCGATCGCACCGACCATCCTCGCAAGCTGCAGCGGCGTGACGAGCAGCCGCCCCTGCCCGATAGACACCTGCGCGACGTCTCCGACACGGCGGACGGCGCCGGCCGGATCCGCGCCGCCATCCGCAGGTTCCGGAACCGAACCCGACGCGTCCGCAGGCAGATCGATGCCCGTTTTCTCCCCAAAACCGAATTTCTTCGCTTCCTCCGCCAGCGCCCTCGCGCCGGTTTTGACGCCTATCTCGCAAAAATACGGATTGCAGCTCTCGCATATTGCATGAACGAGGTCGAGTTCGCCATGGCCCCACGTCCTCGCGCACCTTATACGCATGTCGCCGGCGCCGTACGCCCCGGTGCATTCATAAACGTATTCCGGTGCGAATCCCGACGCGAGCGCGGCGAGAGCGGTCGCCGGCTTGAAGGTTGAACCCGGGGCGTACGTTCCGCCCGCGGCCCTGTTGAAGAGCGGCTTTGCGGGATCGGACGCGTATTTATCGTACAGCGCTTTGGGAAACACCGGGGTGCAATCGTTGGGATCGAAGGACGGCGAACTGGCCATGGCGCGCACGGCGCCGTCGCGCGGATCGAGAACGACTATGGCTCCCTTCACGCCTTTCAACTGGCTCTCCGCCGCTCGCTGCAGCGACATATCGAGCTCGAGGACGAGATCCGGCCCTTTGCGGGGAAAATCCACGACCTCACGGCGTGTCGCGAAACCGCGCGCATCGACCGCGGTGCGCACTTCGCCTGGTTCTCCGCGCAGATATTCGTCGTACTGGAGTTCCAGACCGTCGCGTCCGCAAATCTCCATTTCCGCGAACCCTCTTCCCGAACCGTCGGGCGCCGGCGGAGGCGCATCCCGGCCCGTCCTCCCGACAACATGCGCGGCGAGAGATCCCTGCGGATACGTTCTCGTCTGTCTGGACGCGGTAGCGAATCCCGGAAACGCGTCTCCATGTTCCACGAAACGCGCCAATTCGGCTACGGTGAGGTTTCTCCAGACTGTCATCGGCCGCGAAGTCTCGGTTTTCAAATGACGCCTGACCTTTGCGGCGTCGATCTCGGCCGGTCTGCCCACGACGGCCGAAACCATCTGCATTGCCGCGAGCATGCGATCTTCAGGCGTATCGCCGGCATATTGCGGCGCGGACCGGGCGAAACGCGGCATTGTCGCAAAGAACGCCGGATCCATCACGATATCCACGGCGGCGCTGTTCCCTGCGAGCGTCTCCATCCCACGCGCGAATATTCTACCGCGTTCGCCGGAAACCCTTTCGTATCTGTAGGATTGCGAAGCCATGGCGGCGCGATGTTCCGCGACATGGTCGATCTGCTCTTCTTTGAAACGCACCAGGACGGCCGCGAAACCGGCGGCGAAAACCGACACGAGAGCGCAGAACTGCAATACTCCCTCGGCCCTGCGCTCAACTTTCATCGTCCAACCCCGCTTTCCCGGCCGCAAAAGAAAGAAACGGAATGGCAGCGGCGGCAGTCGCCGCCGCTACGGGCGCGGCCACGAGCATGCGCGAAAAAACGCTGCCCTCCATTCTCCCGCCAAGCCAGATCCACAACCACAGCTGGTAAAGGCACCATGAAGAGGCCGCCAATGCGACGGTACATGGCAGGCCGGCCGGCGCGGAGGACCGCCCCGATGAAACGAAAACCTTGGCTACGGCCGCCGTACCGGCGAAAAACGCAGCGCTGGTGGCGAACGGCAGCATCCCGAGAGAATCTTCCGCCGCGCCCGCGGCGGCAGCGAACAACATCGCCGCCGTAGCACCTTTGCGGACGCCGCGCCAAATGCATGCGCAAAGCAACAAAGGAACACCCGCGCCGAACGGCTTTGGAAGCAACTCCTCGAACGCCGCGAAAATCGCGAGCGTCACGACTGAAAACGCGATATTTGCGACTTCTCTCTTCATTTTCTCACAAACACGGTTTCAAGAGAAGAGAAGTCCACGTGCGGCATTATTTTTCCGCCGGTCACCACTCCCACAGGTATGCCGGCGGGGAAGACGCCGCCGTATCCGCTCGTCACGACTCTGGTCTGCGGAGGAATGCCGTCGAACCCGCCGCCGTCCGTACGCGACAGAAATCCGTCGCCCGACGATACATGACGCATTTCCAGCAAATCGTCCGATCCGCCGCATACTACGGCGAGAAGATGCTCCGGGGCGTCTATGCGACAAGAAACGCCAAGCGACGGATCGGGAAGGAGCAATACAATGCTGGAGCGGCGCGAAACGGAAACAATCTTCCCGACAAGTCCATCGGGCGTTTCCACGGCGGCCCCTTCTCT
>JAFNRY010000022.1 GCA_017385345.1 Kiritimatiellia bacterium | reverse complement strand
TTTAACCAAACGTTCGAGAACGTTTTCCGGGAAGAACGAGAGTCCTCCTCCAAATCTTCGTGCATCAAAAAGAGGAACCATTCTATAATTTGCAAAAATGCATTTTTTCAAAATGTGCAATTATCAGGTTTTGCAAATGGCGGATAAGGCTTTCGCGACATCGTAAGTCGAACGGGCTCCCGGCCCGTTTAGTAGCGATTTGACATGCCTTTTATCAACGGGCAGGACGCCCGTTCCACTTATGCCTGTTCCACTTGCGCCGGCAAAAACGGGAAACGCGGGCGAACCCGTGGTAAAAAAAATGACTTGCAATGCGACAATATTTTGTGTAGGATATGAGCCGCAAGATACAAGATATTGTGTTGTGCGGCCGGACGAGCGCCGCAGAAAGGGAGATGTGGAAGTGGAAAGCAAGAAAGACAAGGCTAAAACCAAGCAAATGCACATAATAAAGCGCAGCGGCGAAGAAATGCCGTTCGACATATCGAAGATAAGAAACGCCATCCGCAAGGCGAGCCAGGTCGTCGATATCAAGGACGCTCTTTCCGAAGCGCGCATAAACCTCATCGCCGACGAGGTCGCGGGTGTGTGCGCCGGGCGCGACCGCGCAATGACGGTCGAAGAAATCCAGGACGTCGTCGAGACGAAGATCATGGAGATGGGCGCGCACGAAATCGCCAAGAGGTACATCACATACCGCTACAAACAGTCCCTCCTGCGCCAGGCGAACACCACCGACAAGCAGATTCTTTCGCTCATCGAGTGCAACAACGAGGATGTGAAGCAGGAGAACTCCAACAAGAACCCGACCATCAACTCCGTGCAGCGCGACTACATGGCGGGGGAGGTGTCGAAAGACGTTTCGGCGCGCCTTCTGCTGCCGCCCGACATCGTCCAGGCCCACCGCGACGGCCTCATCCACTTCCACGACATGGACTACTACGCGCAGCACATGCACAACTGCGATCTCGTGAACCTCGAAGACATGCTGCAGAACGGGACCGTGATTTCGGGGACGATGATCGAGAAGCCGAAGAGCTTCTCGACGGCGTGCAACATCGCGACGCAGATCATAGCGCAGGTGGCGTCCAACCAGTACGGCGGGCAGTCCATATCGCTTACGCACCTGGCGCCGTTCGTGGACGTCTCGCGCCAAGCGATAAGCAAGGAACTGGCCGAAGAATGCGCGCTTTCCGGCGTGGAGATGGACGGGGAAAGCTTCTCGAAGATCGTGGAAAAGCGCGTGCGCAAGGAGATCCAGAAAGGCGTGCAAACGATCCAGTACCAGGTCGTCACGCTGATGACGACGAACGGGCAGGCGCCGTTCGTGACGGTTTACATGTATCTGGGCGAGGCGAAGAGCGAAGCCGAGCGCCACGACCTCGCGCTCGTCATAGAGGAAGTCCTGAAAGAGCGCATACTCGGGGTGAAGAACGAAAAAGGCGTCTATGTAACGCCGGCGTTCCCGAAGCTGATATACGTGCTCGAAGAGCAGAACATCAGGGAAGACTCGCCGTACTGGTATCTCACGGAACTCGCCGCGAAGTGCACGGCCAAGCGCATGGTGCCGGACTACATATCGGAGAAGAAGATGCGCGAGTACAAGCTTTCGAAGGGCGAGAAGCCCGGCGAAGGCGACACGTACACGTGCATGGGATGCCGTTCGTTCCTGACGCCGGACCGCAGCGGGAACGGCTACGGCAACATCGCGCGCGCCGGCAACTACGAGCCGGGCAGGCCGAAGTACTACGGCCGCTTCAACCAGGGCGTCGTCACGATCAACCTCGTTGACGTCGCGCTGTCGTCCGAGGGGAACGAAGAGCGTTTCTGGAAACTCCTGGAAGAGAGGTGCGAGCTGTGCCACCGCGCGCTGCGCTGCCGCCACGAGCGCCTGAAAGGCACGCTGTCGGACGCGGCGCCGATCCTGTGGCAGTACGGAGCCCTCGCGCGGCTGGACAAGGGCGAAAAGATCGATCCGCTGCTCTACGGCGGCTACTCCACCATCTCCCTCGGCTACGCCGGCCTGTGGGAATGCGTCTTCTCCGTCACCGGAAGAAAGCTGACCGAGCCGGAGGGCGAGAAGTTCGGCCTCGCCGTCATGCAGAAGCTCAACGAATTCACCGCCAAGTGGAAGGCGGCGGAAGACATCGACTACTCGCTCTACGGAACTCCGCTCGAATCGACAACGTACAAGTTCGCCAAGTGCCTCCAGAAGCGCTTCGGCATCATCAAGGGCGTAACCGACAAGAACTACATCACCAATTCCTACCACATCCACGTTACGGAGCCGATCGACGCGTTCAAGAAGCTCGAAATCGAGGCGAAGTTCCAGAAGCTCTCGCCCGGCGGCGCGATCAGCTACGTGGAAGTGCCGAACATGCAGGACAACATCCCGGCGGTCCTCTCGATAATGCGCTACATCTACGACAACATCATGTACGCCGAACTGAACACCAAGAGCGACTACTGCCAGGTGTGCGGCTTCGACGGCGAGATCCAGATCGTGAAGGACGAGAGCGGCAAGCTCATATGGAAGTGCCCCAAGTGCGGGAACACCGACGAAGCGAAGCTCAACGTCGCGCGGCGCACATGCGGCTACATCGGCTCGCAGTTCTGGAACCAGGGCAGAACCCAAGAGATAAAAGAGCGCGTCCTGCACGTCAGCTGAGTGAACTACGCCAGCATAAGGACGTGCGACATCGCCAACGGGGAAGGGGTCAGGGTTTCACTCTTCGTTTCTGGCTGCACGCACCGCTGCAAGGGCTGCTTCAACGAAGAGGCGCAAAACTTCGCGTACGGCAGGCCCTTCACGCGCGAAACGGAGGATGAAATACTCGACGCGCTGGCGCCGGGCTGGATCGCGGGGCTGACGCTTCTCGGCGGCGAACCGATGGAACCGGAAAACCAGCGCGCCCTCCTGCCGCTGCTGCGCCGTTTCAGGGAGCGCTACGGCCGCTCGAAAACGCTCTGGATCTACACGGGGTGCGTCTATGAACTCGATCTGCTGCCGACCTCGGGCGACGCGCTCGGCGTGGAAGTCAATTCGCCGCACAAGCGCTGGAGGACGGAGGCGACCGACGAAATCCTGCTCCTGGCCGACGTCCTCGTGGACGGGCCTTTCATCGAAGCGCTGAAGGATCCGTCGCTCGCCTTCCGGGGCAGCTCCAACCAGCGCATCATACATCTGCACCAGGCGGAACCGGCCGCGCAGCGGAGCGGCGATTCAAGCAGCCCCGCTTGAATGAAATGCAAAACAAGTCCGCGCCGCGGCACCGGCGGCATCCGGCGTTTGACGAACGGGCTCGTCAAAATCCCGGCCAGGGCTTCAAAGGAGCGTCCACTGTTGCAACGAACTGCGGCTACGCGACAGAGGCAATGTTTTCCTTGCGCGGCGGAAAAAGAATGTGGTAGAATCGGCGCAAACATGGACAAATCCGAAAGAGGTGGGTTATCGCACAGTTCACTCGCGTAAACTACAAGATACGCGTGCCGCAAGTACGCGTAATAGACACGTCCGGCGCCATGCTCGGAGTAATGGCCACGAGGGACGCCCAGAGGCTGGCCGAATCGAAAGGCCTCGATCTGGTGGAAATAACGCCGAACGCGATGCCGCCGGTGTGCAAGATAATGGACTACGGGAAGTTCAAATACGAAGAGTCCATAAAAGCGAAGCAGGCGCGCAAGACGCAGAAGACGCAGAAGGTGAAGGAGATAAAGTTCCATCCCGGCACCGACGTCAACGACTTCGAATACAAGTTGAAGCAGATACGCGGATTTCTTTCGGAAAACTGCAAGGTAAAGCTGACGCTGCAATACCGCGGGCGCGAAAACGCGCACCGCGAGCTGGGCGAAGATGTGATCAACCGCGTTCTCGAAGCGCTCAAGGACGAATGTTTCGTCGAACAGGCGCCCAAGACCCTCGGCCGCGTGCTCGGCGCGCTCATCGGCCCGCCGCGCAAGAACGGTCCGAAGCCTCAGCGCGCGGCGGCGGCGCAGCCGCCGCAGAAACAGCAGGATTGAACCGATGGACGCGACATCTTCCAGTTCCGGAGAGGCAGCGCGGCCCGATTTCTCCGTAAGGGCGGCGCTTTTCCCGCACATCAATCCCGAAGGCGTGAAGTTCGGGCTCGCGGCGCTCGCGATATGCGTGGCGCTGGCCGTTCTCGCCGAGCTGTTCTGCCCGTGCCTGCGCTTCTCCACCGGTCTCATGTGCCTTCTCGTCTATGGCGTTTTCCTGTTCTTCAGGGATCCAGAGCGCTATCCGCCCGAAAACGAACCCGACGCCATGCTTTCGCCGGCGGACGGGCGCGTCTGCCAGGTCGCCAAACGCCCGATGCCCGACGCGTTCGGCGAACTCGAAGAGTTCAAAGGGCGCGAATACTGGTGCGTAAGCGTGTTCATGAGCGTGTTCAACGTGCACGTAAACAGGATGCCAGCCGCCGGCACGATCGAAAAGCTGCAGTACGTCGCGGCGGGAAAGTTCTTCAATGCGTCGCTCGACAAGGCGTCCAAGGAGAACGAGCGGTGCAACTGGCTTGTCCGGACGGCGGACGGCGGCGCGTACGCGGTGACGCAGATCGCGGGGCTTGTCGCCCGCCGGATCGTGCCGCTGGCGTCCGAGGGGGCGAAAATGGAACGCGCCGAACGTTTCGGCCTGATCCGTTTCGGCTCGCGGCTCGACATATATCTGCCCGAGGGAGTCGAGCCGGCGGTGCGCACGGGGCAGACCATGGTCGCGGGCGAAACGGTTGTAGCGCGTCCGGCGCGCAAGGCTGAATGAAAAGATTCGGATTCAAGATGAAAGGCGGGCGGCGCGGCGGCGCGAGGCCGCAATCCAGGCGGAGATTCCGGCTGAGGCGCGGCGAAGGCGGCGGCGTGCCGCTGAAGGCGCTCGTCCCGAATCTCGTGACGTCCGTCGCCGCGTGCGCCGGCATAACGTCGATTTCGCTGTCGAGCGAAGGGCGCTTCCACGAGGCGCAGATCGCGATTCTGATAGCGTGCGTATGCGACGGGATAGACGGGCGCATCGCCAGGCTGCTGAAGGCGAGTTCGAGACTCGGGGCTGAACTCGATTCTCTTGCGGACTTCGTGAACTTCGGCGTGGCGCCGGCGCTTTTCATGTACTACTGGCTTACCGGCGGGCCGGCGCACGCCGGATTCGAAAACAGTCCGTACGTCATACGGGCGGCGCTCGGCTGCTCGCTCTTCTACGCCATGTGCGACTGTTTCCGCCTCGCGCGGTTCAACACGATGCTCGAAGAGACGCCCCTGCCGTACTGGAAGAACTACTTCACAGGAGTGCCCGCGCCGGGCGGCTGCTGGATGCTGCTTACGCCGTACCTGCTGCTGACCACCCTCGAGGCGGAGAAGAACTTCCCGGCGGCGCACGCATTCTTCTCGAGCCCGGCCTTCGGCATGGCGATGCTGCTGTTCACCGGCATGCTCATGGCTTCGCGCCTGCCTACGATTTCGCTCAAGGCGGTTCACGTAAGCAAAAGCGCGCAGAGGCCGGTCGTCGCCGGCGGCCTGCTGCTCGTCGGGTGCCTCTTCGCGAATCTGTGGCTCACGCTCGGCGTCATCGGCGCGCTCTACATCCTCTCGGTGCCGGTATCGGCCGCCATGTTCGCGAAAACGAAAAACGACTACGAAAAGAAAACGGAAAAGGACGTGTCGCAATGATCAGACTCAACTGCTTCTACCAATCCAAGGAAGGCCGCCTGCAGGAAGCCCTCGCGGCCGCGAAAGAACTGACGGCCGCCTCCCTCGTCCAGGACGGATGCGTGGCGTACGACGTTTTCGAGAGCGCGACCCGCCCCGGAGTGCTGATAATCTGCGAAACGTGGCGCGACGACGCGGCGCTCGACGCGCATTCCGCCTCCGCGCCGTTCGTCAAGAACGTGGGCGTGCTGAACGAATGCGGCGAGATGAAGATCGAACGCTTCGATTTCTGAACCCGTACCGGCCGTGAAAATACTATTCACATGCCACGGGAACATTTGCAGAAGCCCGATGGCGGAGTTCGTCATGAAGCACCTTCTGCGCGAGGCGGGCGTCGCCGGCGTTGAAGTGGAATCCGCCGCTCTGCACCGCGACGAACTGGGAAGCGACGTCCATCGCGGCACGAAAGCCGTCCTCGAACGCCACGGCGTCCCC
>JAFNRY010000237.1 GCA_017385345.1 Kiritimatiellia bacterium | reverse complement strand
TGATTCCGGAATCTGCATCAAGCGCCAACACGCTACACAACCGGAAAGCCGCAAGACTCTTGTGGCGATAGCGCCGGACAACCCAACGCGCTTTACTGTCTGTCGCGGACGCAATCGGCGAGGACATCATCCATTTGCGAAGAGCGTCATATGTATTCTTCGTAGGGCACCACTCGTAGGCTACGCGAAACGCATGATATGTGTAGTCCACAAAATTCGCCCATTTCTCGGAATCGTCGGGATGCACGCCGGAACTGCGGAGCAGTTTATCGACCATTTCCACATGATCCAGCACGTACTTTTGCCGTTTCGCCATCAAAGAATCCTGTCTCTGGCGATAAAAGTAGAAAGGGCACTCGTAAGCTCCCAAACGCTCCGCCTTCATCATCAAATCATTGAACACTACCGCGTCCTCTCCGATATGCAAATCGGGAAATCTACGATTCCCAAAGAAATCGCGCCGGACAATCCGGTTGTGCGGATAGCAACAAACCGAGAGCGGATTGCGATCGATATCGCGCCAGGTAAACGCCCCGGAATAGCACTTTTGCGGAAATCCCAGTCTTGCCCAAGGATTGTAGTATTTTGCGCCGGTATCGTCCTCCACCTGCATCGGTTCGAACAACACCATCTGAAGATCGAGACGTTCCGCCTTGTGGACTGTCCGCCACCAGATAAAACGATCCACCCAGTCGTCGCCGTCCACGAACCCGAGGTACTTACCCTTCGCCACATCCAAGCCGCGATTGCGCGCGGCTCCGGCTCCGGCGTGTTCGCCTTTGACAAGTACGATTCGCTTGTCGATTGCGGCGAACTTCTCCAGCAGCTCGATGGAGCCGTCCGTCGAGCCATCGTCCACGCAAATGATTTCAATATCGTCAAGGCATTGTCCGCAGACGGAATTCAGGCATTTGCACAAGTACGGCTTGACATTGTAAACCGGGATGATGACCGAAAGAATCGGATTTTCGCTCTTCGCATGCGGCGCTGCGCCGATGTTCGTCGGATGGAGGTCTTCCGGAGCGTCCATCGTAGGCAATGCCGCCGCGTACCACTCCTTGACTCCGAGATGTTCGCGCGCATACGCCAGCCAGACCATGATGAGACGTTCGGAAACAAACCCGAACACTCTGGCGTGCTCTTTTTCTTTCGGAATCTCGATGCGCCGTTCGAGTTCGAAAAGCACCTTGAACAACCAATCGCTGTAATTGTCGAAAAGATCCTTTCGCATGACGCAGACGTTGCCGAAGCACTCGCTCGTATCCTTGCACAGTGCCTGCTCGGCATACGGATACATCTCCGGCGACACATCCTTGATGACACGCATCGTCTCCTCAATGTCCGATGCACGATGCTCGATGCAATGGAACTCGTAAGGCGTCATCAAATTCCCTGGTTCGCCCGGAGGATTCACTGGCCAACAAGCCGGGAGAAGTACGTTGTATTTTTCCAGCAAACCGGAAATGGTCTCCTCGTCCCAGCCGAACCTGCGGCACGTCTCGTCGGAATAATCTGGATAAAACTCCGCATACTCTCCGGTGAAACTCGGCAGCCGCCTGTAGTGGGCAAGACCGACATAATCGGCCTTCACGTTCTTCCATATCCAGTATTGCGCCGTCAATTCGCAATAGTTCGCGTTCCTGTTTGAAATGTTGTCGCCGATATTGTCGCGCACTTCTATGCCGGGAATGTCTTTGGCATTCCCGACTTGAATCGGCACGAACGGACGCCGCCCGATCATAGGCGCCGCCTTGTGGTAAACCATATATATGCGAATGTCTTTTTTGTCCATAAGTCTTTCAGTTCCACAGGCGCCGCACCCGCTCGCGTTTGGTATTCTCGGTATCGGCGGCGATACCGGCTTCTCCAGCGCCGTCGTCAACCAGTTCAATGCATAGGCCTTGAGCCCCTTCAGTCTCTCTTCGACCGCCGCATAGTCGATAGGCGCGTAAAGTTGTTCGTTGCCGGCGACCGTCGCCGGATCGTCGATCAAACGTTCTTCGAGACAAAGGCACTTCGCCACGGTGTCGAATCTGCTGCGCCCGCGCACGACATTGGCCACGGCAATGTATGGTTTGTGGTAGATGATGCCGAAGCAAGCCCCGTGATGCGAATCTGTCAGCAACCAGGAACAATGCCGTATATGGTTCACAAATCCCTCCGTCGTCACGTCGGCGAGGATCTCGCCGACATGCCATTCGTCCTTGGCCCGCGCGAATTCTATAATGCCGAGAATTGTTACAACCTCGAGATTTTCATGGGCGGCGATTGCGCGCGCCGCAGCCTCTTTCTCAGGCGACGGATCGAGGATGTAGCAAAGAAGATATGCTTTTTTTCGCGGAGATTCATCCGTCGTCAAGCGATCGTAGCGTTCTCGCTTACATAAAAAGACAGGGTCGAACACATGCTGAACCTTCAGTCCGAACTGGTCTCTGCAAATTTCAACGCCATTCAGTTCACGCGTGCTTATGGCGTCGAACTGTCTCATGAAGTCCCTTGCGGTCGCGATCTGCTGCGCAGTGCCATTTAACTTGCTCTTCCCGAAGGACACGGAAAATGCGATCTTCTTGTGACCCTTCGCTACAAAGTCCAGAAAAAAAGAATACCCGACGAGATTCGTCGTCGCGGCGGTCCACACCTGATCGGAGCCTAAAAGAAAAGCGTCGCAAAAAACATTGTATTCCGGCATATGCCGGTAGTCGCGTTCCTTCGCAATCCTATAGTATCTGGCGATGAAATCGACTGTCTGGCAGATCTCGGGCTCGAACGGCTCCCCGTCCGGTTTGGCGACGGGGATGAATATGACGGGATGTCCAAGGTCCTCGAGAATCGCGCCAAGCGCGTAATACGTCAGCGAACTTCCGTAGTTGGATGCAAACCACCAACCTACAATACCGATATCCCAACGCCGCCCCAGTCCGTACCAAAGCGCTTTATGGTATCCCAATTTCGGCAGATGGCTGAAGAAGAATCGGCGACAACGCGCCGGCGGCGGCGGATGGTTGAGCTGTCCGTTCGATCTGCGGACGCGTTCAAGCGGAACCTCGACATTGAGTTTCGCGCTCTTGGTTGCGATATCGAAAACCTCGCGTCCTCTCGGAGAGTTGACCAGCACCAGCGACGTGCCTTTCCGGTCGTCGTATGCCGGGTTGATTTCATGGATCCTCCAACAGTCGCCAAGCGTGATGTCTGCAACACGCTCCGCGCGAGCATAGCGACATTTATAGCAGTTTTGGCGATTGACAACTCCGCCGAGAAACCCGTCATTCCAGCGGCTTTCGTTCCATGCAGCCTTCTTCACCGTCTTGTCCAGATAGTAGATAACGGTGGAAGTTGACCACGTGAAGTACTTCTTGTCGCGAAAATCGACTTTCTCGATCGGCTTGCTGCCGGCGAACTCATGCAAAAAACTCTGGTAGGCGGTGACGGAGTTGGCGCCATGGCAGATCAAGTCGGCGGTAATGAGGTTTGGATAGTTCCTTGGCCCCAGGTAGCCGTAAAGCCCGGCGATCTGGCAGGGACAGCCGGTGTAGAGCACGGTTTTCCCGGCGTCGAGGAGTTCCTTCGCGTGGCGGTATGTCATACCGGTATCGGACTGGACATATTTCGAGCCGCGCAGCGCGCCCAGCGTCTCCGCCGATTCCGCCCAGGCGTGATGGACGCTCAAGAAGTCGGGCGCGTAAACTGCGCCGCAAACCGCGCCTCCGTGCGACAGGACATGGTTCGCGAGCATGGAGAACATTCCACCGGACGAACTCTTGAGACGCACGTCATCTGCCGCCCACACCGCATAGGCCGGTGGTGTCGGGTGCAAATTCTTCGGATGTTCGACGGGGCAGGCCTGACGGCAGAGAGCGCAGTTGATGCACCGTGCGGCATCCACCACCGGATACAGGAAGCCTTCGGAATCCAGCGCCATGGAAATCGCGTCCTTTGGGCAGCGGTTCATGCAGGCGCCGCATCCTGTGCAGGCGTCGTGAGGGACATTGCGGATTGTGCGGTCGT
Organism: Kiritimatiellia bacterium; assembly: GCA_017385345.1. GTDB lineage: Bacteria > Verrucomicrobiota > Kiritimatiellia > RFP12 > UBA1067 > UBA1067. The sequence goes on along the minus strand of JAFNRY010000237.1, from coordinate 194 downwards.
GCGGCGTCAGCGGAGCAGGTTTCGCTTGCGCAATCTCAGCGGCTGTCGGCAGCAGCGGACCAAGCGAGGACTTGGAGACAAACCGCTGTGGATAATCCCCAACTGATTTTTCCTTCATTTCACTTTCTCCATTTTCATCCCGTCGGCAGAGAAGGTAGACTTTTCCGGCCAGTGGCTGGAATAAAGAAGGAAAT
>JAFNRY010000236.1 GCA_017385345.1 Kiritimatiellia bacterium | reverse complement strand
TCCTGATTTTTCAATCATATTTAAATCATTATACAATCATAGAGTCAGACAGGGTTCAATAGTAACTCTAAGTTGTACATTTGATGATGAAATACAGGTAAGAAATCGTTTATTAAAAAAATGTGTGGATTTTGGAAACGAAAACGCTATCGCCAACGTCAACGATGGAAAGACGAAACTTGTCAAAAACAGCGAACTTGGAAATCTGTTCGGCCGGCTGTTCCGTTCCGGCGCTCCCGCGGTCATGACGGTTTGCCGCGGGAGCGCCGCGGAGCCGCGGGGTCGAGTTCTGGATGCCACGTGAAAGCCGTGATGTTTCGCCAACGGACGGATGTCGGCGCGTTGTCGAATGTCGAGAGCGTTTCGACTTCGGGGGAAAGGATTCTGGAAATCGCCGGGGCGCGGATGAATGTCATTGGGACGTTGTTCTGTCCGTCGAAGGCGCCCGTGGTCTTGAAACTGCTTGTTTGATGTCCGTAGGCGTTGCGGCGCACGGCGACGGGAAGGATGCCAAACCATTTTTCAGGTCGTGTTTCGCCGTATCCGCCTGGATCTTCGATCTTTTCGGCAAGAAGTATCAGGCCTGCACATGTGGCGAATACGGGGAGCCCGTCTTCTATGAGCGCTTTGAGCGGATAGAAGAGGCCTAAATCCTTGAGAAGCCTGCCTTGCACGGTTGATTCGCCGCCCGGCAGGGCGAGAAGGTCGAGGCCGCGATCGAGGTTGGCCGGCTGCCTGATTTCAAAAACCTCCGCCCCCTTCGCGCGCCAATGCGCCGCCATCTCGGAAAACGCCCCCTGGATCGCCAGAACGCCTACTTTCATTTTCCGCGCTCTTCCATTATGGTTTCTATTTCTTCGGCGTTGATGCCGACCATGGCGGGGCCAAGATTTTCGGAGAGCTTTGCGAGAAGTTTCGAGTCCTGCCAGTTGGCGACGGCATGCACGATTGCGGCCGCGCGTCTTTCCGGGTCGCCCGATTTGAATATTCCGGAGCCTACGAACACGCCCTCCGCGCCGAGTTCCATCATGAGCGCCGCGTCCGCAGGCGTAGCGATTCCGCCTGCCGCGAAATTCACGACCGGAAGTTTTGCGTTTTCATGCACGAACCGGATCAAATCGAGCGGCGCAGATAGTTCCTTTGCCGCTTCGTAGAGTTCGTCTTTGCGGAGCGATGCGATGCGGCGGATTTCGCTCTGCACCATTCGCATGTGCCTTACGGCCTGCACGATGTCGCCCGTTCCCGGTTCGCCTTTCGTGCGTATCATCGTGGCGCCTTCCCCGATCCTGCGCAGTGCTTCGCCGAGGTCGCGCGCGCCGCAAACGAACGGCACGCCGAACTTGTTTTTGTCGATGTGTCGTATGTCGTCGGCGGGAGAAAGCACTTCGGACTCGTCGATGTAGTCGATGTCGATCGCTTCGAGGATGCGCGCCTCGGCGATGTGTCCGATGCGGCATTTTGCCATGACAGGAATCGAGACCGCCGATTGAATGCCTTTAATCATAGCCGGATCGCTCATGCGCGAGACGCCTCCCGCCGCACGGATGTCGGCCGGGATGCGTTCGAGCGCCATTACGGCGCACGCTCCAGCCTTTTCCGCAATCCTGGCCTGTTCCGGCGTGGTCACGTCCATTATCACGCCGCCTTTCAGCATTTGTGCGAGATTGCGGTTTAGTTCCTGCCTGTCTTCCATTTTTTGTTTTCCTTTTGTCGCCTTTTCCGGAATTTCGGATCATTCGCCCGGTCTGGGAAATTGTACCGCTGTTCGGAGGATGTCCGCGACGCGGTAGTGATGCGAATATTATCCCACAGCACGATCGCGACCGGTAATCGGAAATGAATAATCCGGCTATAGATAAACTCTATTGCCGATTGCAAGAGTAAACGCAAATGTTTCTGGCGTTGCCATTGTCCAACCTATTGCCCATACTCTACGGACATTTATTTTGGCAAGTCGGTTTCTGAAAAGACTTGTTCAAATGCCTGCTGGATATAGTCAGAACGATATGCCATAATGTACCGTGTGCAGGGCAATCGTCGCCGTGGCAATCGCGGCAATCGCCGGAATTCGCCCGCGCCATAGGCGTCGGGTTGGCCGAACGAAGTGAGTCCGCAGGGTCGCAAGAGCCCGAGCGGCCATCATCTGCTGCTCGTCCCTCGGCGGAGGTTCGCGCAGGCAGAACATCGCCACGGTTGTCCAGACTGCCTACGACCTCGGCGGACGTTGGCTATTGACGCGTTCGCCATTTGATATTGTGTAATGACGTAGCGAAGTTACGTAATCGAAGATATCGGGAATCGCTCTTGATCTCGACACCAGCTTTCTGTGCCGTTGTCGTCCGTCCTTTTTCGCAAAGTCCGACAAGATTTCCGTCGCGATCCACCACAGGACCGCCACTCATTCCCTTGGTCGTATCGACATCATGCTCAAATTCCAACGGGCCGATGGCAATGACTTTTCCTGCGTCTGCGCAAATTATGCCTGCACCTCGTGCGTCACCAAACACGAACAGCGTTTCGCCATATCGAGGTTTTCGGTTTGCCAGACGCAACTCGCGGCAGATAGGCCTTGTGAGTTCGATGCGGATGGCGTCATGGTTGCCGTCCGGTACTTCAAGCGTCGACAAGTCTATCTCATAGCTTTCACCGTCCAAAGTCGTCGCGTATAACTTCTTCGGTAAGGCGTCATTGTTCTTCTTGTCGAAAACAACATGCCGCGCCGTGTAGAGGTAGTGCCGACCGTTCTCCTCAACAGCGCACCCGCTCGCCTGGCTCCAAGTCATCTCGCCGTTCTCCGCCTCATCCGCCCGTGTAACCATAACAAACGCCTCCGCAACCTTCTCGTACAGCGCAACCGGGACGATAGGCGTCGAGACGACATGAGCGCAACCGGAAAGAATGGTCAAGGCGAGTGGCAATAGAATGTCGAAAGGCATTCGAGAAATCATTCCAATGATCTTACGATTCCGCATATTCTGGACTTTACGATCCACCTTTCAGATACCGTCTAAAGTTGGCGGCAAAGTCAATTCTCTCTGCAAGCCATTTGTAGTTCTTGACATCTTCTCGCATGGTTTTTGTAAGCGACTTGCCGGATATTGCCGCGTATGTCGGAAAATCACTTCCCCAGAGAAGCCTGTCTGCCCAACCATCGGCTAAGAATCTTGGAATGTCATCCGGATTAATGTATGAGAGATCAGCAAAGACATTATCCGACGCCCCCATGCACTCTTTCACTTCTTCTGCAGGTCGGCCATGCGCTAGATTGAATCGCAGATTAGGATGGTTCAGAATTAACGGGAGGTAATTTGATGGCCGCGCATCTTCTTCGCGCCCCGTGTGTATCATCACGGGCTTGTCATACTTTTCTGCGATGGAAAGAATATCTTCAAGTGCGTCAGCATTCTCCGTTATCCATTGTGAACCGTCCAAACCATGCAGTTTTACTCCCTCGTAGAATTCATATTGAATGTCTGAAATCTTCGGATTAGCAAAATGATATCGCTTTGTCAC
>JAFNRY010000002.1 GCA_017385345.1 Kiritimatiellia bacterium | reverse complement strand
TTCCCCGCTCGTCCTGATCACGAGATCCGGATCGGGGATGTCCGGCGCATCGAGAAAACCGGCGAAATCGCGTTCCGTAAAGTTTGCTGCGGCCGCTTGCACGCCGCGGCGCGACTCGAACATGCGTCTCGCCGCGCGGACTATCTCGTCGCGCCCGCCGTAGCTCAGGGCGACGCAGAGCGTAAACGATCCGTTTTTAGTGCGCTCTTCGAGCGCCGAAACAGCCTTTTGCAGACTCTCCGGCAGATCTTCGCGGCGGCCGATTGCGCGGAAACGGACCCCCTCCCTCTCAAGCGTCTTTCCTTTTCTCCGTATGTAGCCGGCGAGAAGTTTCATCAAAGCGCCGACTTCTTCAGCGGATCGTTTCCAGTTCTCGGTGGAAAACGCATAGACGGTAAGGTGCTTTATCCCTGCCTCTCTGCAAAGATTCATTACGCGTTCGAGCGCGACGGCCCCTTCGCGGTGGCCCGCCGTCCGCGGCAGGCCGCGGCGTTCCGCCCATCGGCCGTTGCCGTCCATTATGACCGCCAGATGCTCGACGCCGGCATTCTTCATATATTGATGCGCAGCGTGGTCTCGCGGCCGGGGCCCACGGAAAGCACGCCTATCTTGCCGCCCACGAGTTCGATTATACGCTCTATGTATTTCTTCGCATTTGCCGGAAGCGCGTCCCACGACGTCGTTTTTGACGTGTCGCACTGCCAGCCCGGCAGATCCTCGTAAACCGGTTCGCAGTGGGCGAGGGCTCCGAGGTCGGCGGGGAATGTCGTATAGACGAAGCCGTCTTTTCTCCTATAGCCCGTGCAGATGCGCACTACCGGAAACGTATCGAGCACGTCGAGCTTCGTCAGCGCCCAGTAATCGACGCCGTTGACGCGCTGGGCGTACCTGCCCACTACCGCGTCGAACCAGCCGCAACGGCGCGGACGGCCGGTCGTTGCGCCGAACTCGCCCCCGCGCACGCGCAGCGTCTCGCCGTCGGCGTCGTCGAGCTCGGTCGGAAACGGCCCTTCGCCGACGCGCGTCGTGTACAACTTCATCACGCCTATGACGCGATCGATGGACCGGGGCGAGATGCCGCTTCCGGTGCACGCGCCGCCCGCGGTCGGATTCGACGAGGTGACAAAAGGATATGTGCCGAAATCGATGTCGAGCATGGTCGCCTGCGCGCCTTCGAAAAGGATCGGGCGCTTCGCGTCGATGAACTCATGGATGAGCTGAATGGTGTCCGTCACGTAGGGCATGAGCGCCGAAACGACAGGCTCGTAGAGGCGGGCCATTTCGTCCGCTTCGAGTTCGTGCGCTCCTAGAGCGCGAAGGGTTCTGTTCGCTTCGGCCACTTCGCGGCGTATTACGTCGGCGAAATCGGGCTTCAGTATGTCGCCGGCGCGCAGGCCACGCCGCCCCACCTTCGCGGCGTACGCCGGGCCGATGCCCCGGCCGGTGGTGCCGATCTTGGAGCCTTCGGCGCGCGCGGCCTCCTCGGCGGCGTCGATGGCCCTGTGCCATTGCATCACCATGTGAGCGCGTTCGGATATGTGGAAACGGCCTTTCAGTTCGCACCCCCAGCTTTCGGCCTGTTCCAGTTCTTTCATCAGATCGAAAGGATCCATCACCACGCCGTTGCCTATTATGCAGTGCTTCCCGTCGTGCAGTATGCCGCTCGGTATCAAATGCAGAACGTATTTGCGCCCGCCGGCGACGACCGTGTGGCCGGCGTTGGATCCGCCCTGGAACCGCACTACCGCGTCCGCCTCCTCGGTAAGAAAGTCTATTACCTTGCCTTTTCCCTCGTCGCCCCACTGGGCGCCTACCAATACCGTATTCATAAGTGAACGCATTATACCATATAATCCGCGCCCGAATCCGGCAAAACGGACGGCACGCAGAAACGGCCTGGCGTAAAACATAAGTGGAACGGGCATCCCGCCAGTTTATTAATCCATCTGAGAATCCATCTGACAACGGGCTGGAAGCCCGTTCCGCTTACGCCCTCTTACACCATGTGCAACGGGCTGAAAGTCCGTTGCACTCAAAACACACTCAAAACGCCGCCACACGCTTACCCCGATCTTTTCGTCAACACGGTGTCCGATGGTTCATAGCCCCCATATCGTCGCGTTTTGACTACACGGTCGTGCATGCCGCCAGATTGTGCTATACTACCGGCAAACGACGAAAAAGGATTTTCAGGCAATAGAACTGAAATGAAAGGAAAGAATCAGCAGGCGGTAAACGGAATATAGGCGGGCAACGACCCGCCGCATAGACAATTTGCGCTGCAAAACGGTCGTTTTCTGAAACGTAGTAAACTTCAAGTACGACGACACCTTGCAGAGGAAACGCATAATGCGTTTGCCTCTCTTTGTGTTTCGGATAAGGTAATTCTCACAACCTCGCGTGGAACACGAAGAGAGGTTTTCTATATCCT
>JAFNRY010000235.1 GCA_017385345.1 Kiritimatiellia bacterium | reverse complement strand
ATTCACTGCGTCGGCGAACCGCGAATCGGGGCAGAGAACGTTCCACGCGCCTTCTTCCCCCGGCGTTTTGCGGCACTGGATTCCGGAATCCAGGAGCGCGGCCATGACCAGATTCGCCTGCCGCTCCTCAAGACCGGAGTGCAATGTTGTTTCGCTGTCGCAGCCGCCCAGCGCGAACATTGCTGCGAGAACCGGCAGAAGCGTCTTGATTTTCATTCCCATTCCTTTCGATTGCCTTTGCAGCCGCAGTGCGACCGACTACTGGTTCTTGATCAGCGTCTGTATCGCGTTTGAGGTTTTGTCGGCCACCTTCGTGACGACTTCCTGCTGGAATGAAAGGTTCATCACCTCGTACTGCAATTCAACCAGTTCTCCCGCCGAAGCGCCGTGCATGCGCCCGAGCTGCGAAAGCGCTCTTATGCGGTGCAGGATGCCCTGGTTGTTCACCTGGGCCGAACGCCACGCGGCCGTCGCCTGCGACGCGAACGGTACCGGATCGGGTGCTTCGACGGCATTGGCTCCTTCGACTCCCATCGCGGCTTCGAATTTTGCCACGGCTTCGGGGCTTGCGACCGCGTCCAGTTGCGTGGCCTGTGCCGCCGCGCCTGCCGCCTGCGGCGCGCCGGCCGCGGCCGAACGCACCGCTTCGACTATCATTTGTTCAGTCATCTCATCAAGTCCCTTGCAAGATTGGCCGCCGCCGGATCCGCAGTCTGCGCCGCCGCTTCTTCGAGCGGTGCGTGTGCGTCCCCGGGCCTGTCCATTCGTATCAGTGCCATTCCTTTCAACGCCTTTAGCATTGCGTTGTCCGGGAAGCGAGGTATCGCATCGCGGTCCAGATATTCCACGGCGCCGCGAAAATCGAGCATGCTGATGAAGAGGATGGCGTTCGCCGATGCGACGGACGCCTCCTCCGGGCGAAACCGGCCCAGGACCGCGAGTATTTTCGCAGCGGTCTGGAACCGGTTCTGCCCGGTCGCCATCAAGGCGACGTTCAACAATAGACGCGCCTCTTCGCCCGTCAGATCGAAAATCAACGGAAGTTGGAGGCGATCGAGTTGAGCGCGTCGCCCATGTTCTTGTTGATGTTCGTCATCGTGGTGAGCGCGAGATTCCACTGCTGCAGGTCGTACTGGAGCTGCTGCAGGTTGGCCTGTACGTCGGGGTGTGCCTGATAGTTCTCCAGCGACTCTTTGAGACGGGCCTCCATCGCGGACGCGGCGTTGAACAGAGCGTTGTACACCGAATCCGTGTGGATGAAGTTACCGCTGCCTATTGTACTGTTGTTTACACGATAGTTGTGAGTCTGGTTTCCCACGACTTCAGGGCTTTTGAAACTCTGAGATATAGGCCCGACCAGCGGTTCTTGAATTGCCATTTTTCTGTTTCCTTTTGTTGTGTGTTTGTTGAACGTCGCCTTGCGGCTTCGCTTTTCGCGCTTATCCGTCCACCCGGACGGCCAAGCGTAAAATCTTTCTTGCCAGCGTGTTTGCCTCTTTTAGCTGTTCCGCTTTTGGATATTCCTCCGGCGGCAAACCTTTTCTCATGGCGTCGTCGAGCCTCTGCTCGAGCGCGACGAGCGTCGAATCGTATTTTGCAAGCGCAGACCGCCCGTCGGGTCCGGCGAGTTCGCGTTCGATTTCGAGCAGCCTGAGAGGTTCTTTCACGGTTTCCATACGAACCTCCCGGTTGCATTTGTTATTGTTATCGAATCGGCGGTGATTCCGGCGATCACGCCGCCTCCGTACGGCGCTCCTTCGGTCATGCGCGATCCATCGCGCATGACGAGGCACGGATAAGGTTTTTCGAGAATGCCGCATATCGGCATGACCGGAAGGCTCTTTTTCTTCTGTTT
>JAFNRY010000234.1 GCA_017385345.1 Kiritimatiellia bacterium | reverse complement strand
TCTGATTCTCTTCGTGCAAGGCTTTCGCCATCGCCGCGTCCGCCGCGTCGTCCGGGGCCGCGCCCTGTCGCCGCCGCTCCGCCTGTATGGAGCGCAGGATGTAGATTTCGCTGTCGCGCACGTCATCCGGAATGCCGATTTTGAGCGATTGCATTGACTGACCAGTATGTGTCCCCGCCTTGTCCAACGCTTCAAGCGCCTTGTTGTATTTCGCTTCGACGAGTTCCTTCTCCGCTTGGAACGCCGCCGGATTCGCGCTTTCGGACATCATTTGATTGATGCGGTCAAGGTCGGCGGCGAGATTCTGGGCGAGAATGACGAGCGCGGTGTTTTCTTCCGCCGAGAGTGGACGGTCGCTCGTCATTGCGAATGTTATGATTTCGTTCATCCGCCGGACGTCCGCCACAAGCGAGCGCGCCGCAGCCACGGTACCCTTGTTGGTGATGTTTATCCCCATTTCCTTGGCGGTGCGGGCGTCGAAGCCGTGCGCGGACATGGACGCCTTCGCGCCGAACCACACGCTCGTATCGTCCGCCGGGCGCTCATTCTCCCCGCGCTTCATCATCATCTTGCTGCCGGATTTGCCTTCCGCCCCGGTTTGTGATACACTATCCTTTGTTGATGCGCCGGGGAATTGGGCTTGCGGCTTGCCGTATTGATCCATCAAGCCCCGCGTATCTTCTTTAATGTCTGTCATATCGTGGAATATGCGACCGCGATTGTTGACGAGAAGATTGACTTTTCCTCTGAAAAACTTTCCACCAACCTCGAAAATAGTATTGTAGTAATCCCATCCGCCAGTCGCTTCGGGGTGGCGTCCATCATCCTTTTCGTGTCCGGCATATTCGCCGACCGCAAGCAGATTGTCAAGTTCGCCAGCGCTACGCATCTTTGCGGACCTTTCCGGCTCTTCAAGCGGTTTTGCCGGATATGCGAACTCTCCCGCCGTGGCAGTACGCACATAGGCGTTCTTTGGAGGCAATTCGCCAACAACCTTTCCGCGAAAACGCGACAGGATCACTTTACGGGCTATCTTCGGGAAATCTGCTGTTTTGGCGTTATCGAACAAGGATTGGTCTGTATCTATTTGGACGTAAGGTTTACCGCTTGCGAATTGTGCTCTCTTGAACCTCAAGTCCGCCTTTTCCAGGTTGAACCGCTGCGAGAGCGGCATCACCTCCCCCGCGTCGTCGGCGGGCGTCACGACGGACTTGCCGCTCTTGAATCTCATGCCGCCGTTGTCGATGAGCTTCACGAGCTTCGTCTTGTCCTTCACCGGCACGTCGCGCACCCTCTGGCCGTCCGGGTTCGCCGCCGAACGCGGCACGTCCTCCTTCACCCGCAACGAAATCGAACCGTCCGGCATGAAACGCGCTTTCACGCGCTTCGGCAAATGAATGCGCACGATTTAACTTTTATTTGCAGGGAGGCTGCGCACATGCACACCCCCAAAAATGATTAAACACGGCTTGGCAAGGTCGTGAACTTCGGAACGTCTGGACGGGCGCCCGGGAACGAAATAAAATGACACCCGGATGTCATCAGAAAGCGTTCGAGATC
>JAFNRY010000233.1 GCA_017385345.1 Kiritimatiellia bacterium | reverse complement strand
GCTTTCGCAGCCGCAGACTTCAGCCTTGCGGCCGCGACGCGACGGGATCTACTCGCCCGTATCGCAGCCTTCTCCTTGCAGAGAATGTTGCTTATTCTATCATTTCCCGCATTTCCCTGCAATAGAAAAAATCAAAATTCTGCAAAACGCCGCTGTGAGCGCCAACGAACGCCCCCGTCCGCCCATGCGTTTACTCCCGGACGGCGAACCGTCTCCTCCTGAACGTCCCCCCGAGTCTTCTCGATCTCATACCCGATGACATCCGGGTGTCATCGGGTGTGACACCCGGGTGTCATGGGGTGTGACATCCGGGTGTCATCGGGTATGACATCCGGGTGTCATCGGGCGGGACATCACGATGCCATTGCCGGCTTCTTCTCGTCACTTGGGGAAACAACCGGGTTCGCTCGCTGTTTTTCAGTGGATTTTTTGATAGAATAATAGTTAAAGCAAGGAGGAACATATGTACGACAAACTGTGTGTGAAAGCGCGATCGATGCCGTTCTGGTGCGTCGCGAATCCGCTCGGCGACCCGTTCGGCGGCGCCGTCCAGCCCAAGGCCGACTCTCTCGAAACGGCGAAAATGATCGCCCGCGCGAAAAAGGCGGGGCTGATCGAAATGACGAGTTTCCACGACGACGACCTCGTGCCGTGGGATCCCGCGCGCCCTGAGGACGATCTCGACACGAAGAGCGAGACGTACGCGAGACTGTCCGCCATACGCGACGTTCTCCGCAAGGCCGGGGTAAAGATCAACACGGCGACGTGTTCGCTGCACGGCTATCCGCAGTTCCGCGCGGGCGGCCTGACGAACCCCGACCCGAAAATCCGCGCGCTCGCCGCGAAGAAGGTGGAGCGCACGCTCCGCATAGGCGCGTTCTTCGGCGCGAAGCACTACACGTACTGGGTGGCGCGCGACGGCTTCGAAAGCTATCCCGGCGCGGACTTCGCTAAATGCTACGACTGGCTCGCCGACGGCCTCAACCACGTGACCGACTATATAAAGGCGAAAAAACTGGCGAACTACGCGGGCGGAACGGTCGAACCGAAGCCGAACGAACCGCGCGGAGCGATGTTCCTGCCCACGAGCGGCCACGCCGTCGGCTTCATCGCGTCCCGCCTCAAGGAGAAGGACTTCTGGGGAGTCAACCCCGAACTGCTGCAGCACGAGGGGATGTGCCTCATCAACTCCGTCCTCACGGTATCCTACCTGATCGCGTGCAAGAAGCTGAAGTTCCTGCATTTCGGTTCGCAGATCAAGGGGCAGTTCGACAACGACTTCCCGCCGCTCGTGGGACCCGAAGGTCTGAAGGAGACGGTCTGGATGTTCCGCGCGCTCGCCGACTGCAAATGGAAAGGCGTCGTCGAGTTCGACTGCCACATGCTGCGCTGCGACGGTGGAATGTCGCCGGCGGAGGCCGAAGACCGCAAGTGGCGCTTCATCAAGCAGTGCTCCGAAGCGGTCGACATATGCGTCGAGCTCGCGTCGCGCATCAAGCCGGCGGCAAAGGGCCTGACGCAGGGAGAGGCCGACATCGCGGCGATACGCCAGATGTGCAAGCTGTAAAAACGGGGCGGCGATGGAATCGTTGAGGGAACTCTACCGTACCGGCCGCGGGCCGAGCTCGAGCCACACGATGGGTCCGTCGTTCGCGGCGGCCGAATTCCTGCGGCGCACTCCCGGCGCGGCGCGCTACGAAGTCACCCTCTGCGATTCCCTCGCCTCCACCGGGCGCGGACATTTCACCGACCGCGCCATCAAGGACGTTCTCGGCGCGAAACGCACGAAGATACTGTGGAAGCCCGACGAACAGGACGGCGTCCACCCCAACGGCATGCGCTTTGCGGCGTTCGACGCGGACGGCGCGGCGATGGCGGAATGGAAAGTGTATTCCGTGGGCGGAGGCGCGATATACTCTCCGCCGTGCGGCGCGGGACGGACCCGCGCCGCAGCCGGGAAAGACGGCAAGAAGACTTCTTTCGCGCGCCCGCGCTGCATCTACAAACAGAAGAATTTTTCGGATTTCGTCGAAGAGGCGACGCGCGGCGGGGTCCCGATATGGCAAATCGTCGAAGACGCCGAAGGTTCGGGCATATGGGGCTTTCTCGCGGAATCGTGGCGGACGATGGACGCCGCCATCGAGCGCGGGCTTGCGGCCGACGGGGTCCTGCCCGGCGGCCTGCGCCTTCCGAGAAAGGCGCGCTCCCTATATATCAAGGCGAAGATGCAGTCCGGCGGAATGAGGCGAACCGGCCTTCTCGCGGCCTACGCGCACGCGGTGGCCGAGGAGAACGCCTCGCTCGGCGTGATAGTGACGGCGCCGACGTGCGGTTCGTGCGGCGTGCTTCCGGCGGTTCTGCGCTATATGCGCGAAGAGCTGCCCTGCAGCGAAACGGAAATACTGCGGGCGCTGGCGACGGCCGGCGCCGTCGGCAACGTGGTGAAGCGCAACGGTTCGATTTCGGGGGCCGAGGTAGGCTGCCAGGGCGAAGTCGGCGTCGCCTGCGCGATGGCGTCGGCGGCCGCGTCGTATCTTCTCGGCGGCTCGCCGCGCCAATGCGAATGCGCGGCGGAAATCGGCCTCGAGCATTTCCTCGGCCTTACGTGCGACCCTGTCAAGGGCCTCGTGCAGATTCCCTGCATCGAGCGCAACGCGCTGGCGGCGACCCGCGCCGTCGTTGCGGGCGAGATGAGCGTCCTCACCGACGGCAGCCACGTCGTCTCCTTCGACACCGTGGTGAAGACGATGCTCGCGACGGGGCACGACCTGCCCAGATTGTACAGAGAGACCGCCGTAGGCGGCCTCTCCAGATTCGTGCGCCGCTGAACGCGGCGCGCCGTTTTCCCCTTTTCGCCTCCCGGCGTCCGGGCTGTTATTTCGCCAGACGCCTGAATGCTGTGCAGATGTCCTCTACTCTTTTGTCGCCGCCTTCGCGCTCGATCACGTAGTTCCCCTTGTAGCCCGCTTCTTCAAGCGCGGCAAGGAACGTCTTTCCGCCGACTTCGCCCTCTCCCCACGGCGTTTCGTCTCCCCACGTGCCAGGCTTCTGGGTCACGAGCGCGTCCTTGACGTGTATCTGCCTGATCCACGGGAACAACACCTTGAACGCCTCCATCGGTCTGCCCTTGGCGTAGAGGACCATGTTCGCGGGATCGAAGTTGATGCCGACGCCCTGCACGTCGAGCAGGAACTTCGCCAGATCGGCGGCCGTCTCCTGCCCCGACTCGAGAATGAGCTGCACGCCGTATTTGGCGGCCTCGTCCCGCATCCACCTGACGCGCGAAACGTACTTCGCATACGCGGCGGGGTCGGATTCGTCGAGGAAACCGGCGTGGAGCGACATGTATTTGCATC
>JAFNRY010000232.1 GCA_017385345.1 Kiritimatiellia bacterium | reverse complement strand
CGCTTGAGCAGCACGTCCTTTTCGTATTTGCGCACCGCGTCGAACCACTCTTCGCCGGCGCAGACGCCCTCGCGCTTGCAGAACTCCGCCCACACTTCCTCGAACGGATAGTTCTTGCTCTCCTCCTGCACGACGAGCTGCGCCGTGAAATCGCCGCGGTTCTGCATCGACTTCAACGCGGTGTGGGGCGTGAGCAGCGCCTTGAGCAACTCCTTCTGCATGTTGCGCATTCCAAGAACCCATGCCGCCACGCGGCATATGGAAGCATCGAAATAGTCGAGCGCCACGATGAAGTTTTCCGGCCCCATCTTCACGATCTCCTGGGCGGCAGCCCGCAGATCGTCGTTCTGGCGGATCACGTGGTCGGAATCCCACCTCACCGGACGCGATATGTGGAACGCCACCTTGCCGAAGAACATGAGAAACGCGCTTATCTTGTCGGCGACGTTCTCGGAAATATGGAAGTGGCCCATGTCGAGCAGCGCGAGGATCTTGCGGCTCTGCGCGTAGCCCATCACGAACTCGTGGGAGTTCACGGTGTAGCTCTCGACGCCGATTCCGAAAAGCTTCGACTCCAGCGTGGGAATGACGAGCTTCTTGTCGTAGCGCGTCTTGAATATCCTGTCGAGGGATTCCGCCATGCGCTGACGCGGGCCGAGCCTGTCCGAAGGTTCGTCTTTGTAGCCGTCCGGCGCCCAGAAGTTTATCGCGCACGGAGTGCGCAGCTCCTTGGCGAAATATTCGGCGATTTTGAGGCACTGGATGCCGTGGCGCACCCAGAAATCGCGAATCGCCTGGTTCGGGCTGGAAAGAGTAAGGCCGTCCACGACATTGGGGTGGGAGAAGAACGTCGGATTGAAATCAAGGCCGTAGCCTTTGCGCTTGGCCCACTCGACCCAGGGCTTGAACTGCGCGGGGGTAAGCTTGTCGCGATCTACGACCTTGTCGCCGTGTATGCCGTAGCAGGCGTGGAGGTTGACGCGATGGCGGCCGGGGATAAGCGACATTGCGAAGTCGATGTCGTCCATGAGCTGCTGCGGCGTCGTCGCCCTGCCCGGATAGTTTCCGGTAGTCTGTATGCCGTTGGAGGCGCCGCCCGCGGTTTCGAATCCGCACACGTCGTCGCCCTGCCAGCAGTGCATGGAAATCGGAATCGCGGCAAGCCTCGCCATTGCCTTTTCCGTATCGATACCTATCTTGGCATACTTGCCCTTAGCCTCTTTGTAACTCATCGTTTCTTTCCTTTTCTTGGCGCGTCCAACCGCGCCTACCGGTACTATTATACCACAAGCATTGCCGTATTTCGTGTATAATATACGCATATGAAGGCGGCGGAAATCATCGAAAGGCTGAAAATATGGGGGCTGGCGGGCGCGGTTTCGTTCGCGCGCCGCAAGATGCACGACGCCTTTGACGCGCGCCGCCTTGCGAAACTCGACGCCGCTTCATCCTGCCGGAGGCACGGCGCCGCCCCGGCCCGCGGAATAACGGTAGTCGGCAATCTGTCTTCGCGCGAAGGCCTCAGCAAAACGTTGAGAGACTTCACGCGCTCCCTGAAGGAAGCCGGGATACCCTTCCAAACCTACGACACGACGCCCCGTCCGTGCGTTCCCGCGGCCGACACGGCAGGGCTTGTCACGCCCCCGGACGCCTTCGACCTCCACAGATTTTCCCATTTCGTCATGATGTACCGGTCGCCGCTCGCGGAGGAAATCACGCGCGGCCACGCGTGCGCACGGATCGTATTCCACGACAGCGAGCACGGCATTCACGAGACCATGCCGTTCCTGCGCGAATCGCGCGACGCCATAATCGCCATGAGCGACTTCAACTTCCAATACTTCAAACGCGCGTTTCCGGGACGGAGAGTCCTGAAAATCGTCTATCCATTCCGTTTCAAACTCGAAAACGCCGCGCCGCGCGCCGGCATCCGGCGCAAGTACGGCATCGGAGACGGCGACTTCGCGGTATTTTTCAATTTCGACTTCGGTTCGTACTGCAGAAAGAACATTCCCGCCGCGATGGCGGCGTTTTCCCTCGCCTTCAAAGGGGACGCGACCGCGAAGCTGGTCTTCAAAAGCATGGGCGCTCGGAAAAACCGCGGGCGCGTGCGCGAAATGGAAGCGGCCGCCCGCGGCCTCGGCATCGAAAAGCAATTCGTCCACATACCGGAATACATGCCGCGGGCCGATCTCGACGGCCTGACGGCGGCGTGCGACGCATATCTTTCGCTCCACAGGTCGGAAGGTTTCGGAATCGGCATGGCGGAGGCTATGAGCCAGGGCAAACCGGTAGTCGCCACCGGCTGGAGCGCCAACACGGAGTTCTGCCGGGAAGACACTTCGTGGCGCGTGCCGTATTCGATGGTTCCGATACTTCCCGGGGAATACCCCGCGGCGATGAAAGAATGGGCGGAAGCCGACCCGGCGGCGGCGGCGAAGATGCTGAGAGAAATACGGGAACGGCCGGACGTGGCGGCCGCGCGCGCCGAAGCGGGCCGCCGCTTCATGGAAAGCCACTTCTCGATCGACGCCTTCAGACGGGATGTCGAAGCGTTCCTCTCGGACGCGGGAGGCGCGGGGTCGTGACTCTGCGGGAATGGCAGAGGGCGAACCTGCCGGCATTGCGCGGGGAACACATGCGCGACTCCCCGTGGCGCGACGACGTCACGCTCGTCGCCTATTCTTTTCCCGGCGATCCCGGCGGCGAAGCGTTCGACTTCCTCGAATGCGCCATACTGAAAAGCTGGAGCGTTCTCGGAACGATGAAGACCGTCATAGTGGCGGACAGGCGCTTCCCCAAACTGGATGCGTTCGCCGCGGCGCGCTCCGCGGTTGAAGTGCAGCTCGAACCCTCCCTCGCCCCGGGGAAGATAGAGACGATGAGCGAAGACTGCTGCTCGAGGCTGTACAAGCGATTTTCCACTCCGTACTGCCTCGTAGTGCAGGACGACGGCTTCGCTCTTCGCGGCGGGCTGGACGCCTTCGTGGGGAAATACGATTACGTCGGCGCGCCT
>JAFNRY010000231.1 GCA_017385345.1 Kiritimatiellia bacterium | reverse complement strand
TCTGCGTTAAAACCCAAACGAGGAGTCCAAGAACATTGGCCACTGGCAACATTGGTATTGGCAACACTTCCACACTGGCAACATTCCCTCCCTGCGCCTTCTCCCAACCTATTCACTATTCACTATAACCTATTCCCTATTTTGGAGGTGAGGGGAGTCGAACCCCTGTCCGAAACGGCTTTGGACGAGCATCTACGCGTGTATCCGGCCTTTGTTCTCGGGCGGGGTACGCCGGCAGGCGGGCTTATCCCTGTCCATCCGTTCGGTTCGGCACCCTGCAACGTCCGAGCGGAGAACCCTGCAGCGTGGCCTGCTAAATTAAGCCTCGGCGCTCAGCAGACATCGGCGCTTCGACTTCGCGGCCGTTACTTAGGCGGCGAGTTCGTAATCGTTGTTCGCAATTACTTTTTTTCCTCGTTTTTTACGTGGCCAACGAGGATCCACGACGCGCAACCCGACCTCGACACGTCCCGTCGAAACCGGATCACCCCCTCCAGGCGAACCGGCGCAAGGCCGGATGCCGCAAGAAGACGCCGGCAATTCTACCAAAAACGTCCGTTCCGCGCAAATGCCGGGCCGGTCGCGTCCGATATGGTATAATCTTCGCCATGGAAAAGCATACGGCGGTCTATCCCGGGACGTTCGATCCGATGACGAAGGGACACTTCGATCTTATCGAAAGGGCGTCGCGTCTCTACGGGCGCCTTGTCGTCGCGGTGGCGGCGACGAGTTCCAAGGCCGGCGCCATGTTCGGTCTCGAAGACCGCATGGCGATGATAGGCGACGACGTCGCCGCCGCCGGGCTCGCGAACGTGGAAGTCAAGCCTCTTGATTCGCTGCTTGTGGATTTCTGCCGCCGCGAGAACGCCGGCGTCGTCATCAGGGGCGTGCGGGCGTTCGGCGACTTCGAATACGAATTCCAGATGGCTCTCACCAACAGGCGTCTCGCGCCCGACATCGAGACGCTTTTCATGATGCCGTCAGAGAATCTCGCCTATGTAACGGCCTCGACGGTGCGCGAAATAGCGCGCTACGGCGGCGACACCGCGCCGTTTACGACGCCGGCGGTGCAGAAGAGGATATTGGAGGAATGCGGAAAATGCAGATTACGGAAGACATAAAATACATCGGCGTGGACGATCGCGATATCAGGCTGTTCGAGGCGCAATTCGCCGTCGAGCGCGGCATGGCGTACAATTCGTACCTCGTGCTCGACGAGAAGATCGCGGTGTTCGACACGGTGGAGAAGCATTTCGGCGGAGAGTGGCTGGCGAATATCGAGCGCGAGGCCGCCGGCCGGCCGGTTGATTATCTCGTCGTGCAACACATGGAGCCGGACCATTCGGCCCAGATAGCAGAGTTCGCCAGGCGCTACCCCGGCGCGAAGATCGTCTCCAGCGCGCAGGCGTTCGCCATGATGAAGAATTTCTTCGGCTCGGCTTTCGAGGATCGCCGGATCGTGGTGAAGGAGGACGACACGCTTTCCACTGGCGCGCACACGTTCGCTTTCGTCGCCGCTCCGATGGTGCACTGGCCGGAAGTGATCGTAACCTACGACGCCAAGGACAAAGTGCTTTTTTCGGCGGACGGATTCGGAAAGTTCGGCGCCAACGGGATCGAGGACCCGGAAGGGTGGGATTGCGAAGCGAGGCGCTATTATTTCGGCATCGTCGGCAAATACGGCGCGCAGGTGCAGGCGCTGCTTAAAAAGGCGTCCGCGCTCGACATTCGCATCATATGTCCGCTCCACGGCCCCGTGCTTGCAACGCCCGACGAGGTTGCGCACGTCGTGAAACAGTACGACACGTGGTCTTCGTACGGCGTGGAGTCCCCCGGCGTGGCCATCGCCTACACGTCCGTTTACGGCCACACGCAGGAGGCGGCGCTGAAATTGCGCGACATGCTCGTCGCGGCGGGTTGCCCGAAGGTTGCCGTCGCCAACCTCGTGACCGACGATCTGCACGAAACGATCGAAGACGCCTTTCGCTACAAGACTCTCGTCATCGCCACGACAACGTACAACATGGACGTGTTTCCGCGGATGAAGCAGTTTATCGAGCATTTGACCGGGCGCAATTGGCAGAACCGGCGCGTGGCGATAATAGAAAACGGCTCGTGGGCGCCGA
Source organism: Kiritimatiellia bacterium (assembly GCA_017385345.1). Classification (GTDB taxonomy): domain Bacteria; phylum Verrucomicrobiota; class Kiritimatiellia; order RFP12; family UBA1067; genus UBA1067. The sequence continues at coordinate 1,846 of JAFNRY010000231.1, read as the reverse complement.
ACGCGGCGAAGACGGTGAAGGCTATGTTCGGAGGCTCGAAGGGGATAGAGTTCGTTCCCGGAACCGTTACGATAAAGAGCGCGGTCGATGCCGGTGCCGAAGCGGCGCTCGCGAATCTCGCGGCGGAAATCATGAAGGGGTGAGCGGACGGCGTTGAGCGGCAGGATAGCCAGTCATGTTGCCGCGCTGCCGAAGAGCGGAATCCGCAAATTCTTCGACATCGTGGCTCAATCCAAGGATGTGGTGTCCCTCGGGGTGGGCGAACCGGATTTCGACACTCCGTGGCATATATCCCGCGCGGCCGTCACGGCGCTTGAAAACAGCGCCACCCACTACACTTCCAATCTCGGAACTCCGGGATTGCGGCGCGCAATCGCGCGCTATGCCGAGCGACGCTTCGGCTCGTCTTTTTCTCCCGACGGCGAGATTCTCGTCACGGTCGGCGTTTCCGAAGCGATCGATCTCGCGGTGCGGGCGCTTTGCGAACCCGGGGACGAGGTCCTCTACCACGAACCGTGCTTTGTGAGCTATCCTGCCGTCATGCGTCTCGCGCATGCGGTGCCGGTGCCGGTCGAGACCAAGGCGGCGGACGGATTCCGTCTGACCGTCGAGGCGCTCGAAGCCAAAACGACCCCGCGGACGAAGGCGTTGCTCGTGAACTTCCCGTGCAATCCGACGGGCGCGACGCTTGACGCGGACGGCGTCCGGGAAATACTCGAATTCTGCGAACGGCGCGGTATAATCCTGCTTTCCGACGAGGTGTATTCCGAGCTGGACTACAGGCTTGCCGGCGATCCAGAAGCCAGACCGGTGTCGTTCACTTCGCTGCCGGAGTATCGCGACCGGGTCGTCATGTTGAACGGCTTTTCGAAAAGCTGGGCCATGACGGGATTCCGTCTCGGATACGCATGCGGTCCGGCGGACATCATCGACGCGATGATGAAGATCCACCAGTACGGCATAATGTCGGCGCCGACGCTGTCCCAGGCGGCGGGCGAGGAGGCGATGGACGCCGGCGATGCCGATGTGGCGAAAATGCGGCGCGAATACATGAGGCGGCGCGACTTCCTCTGCGGCTTCCTGAACGATGCCGGACTCGAGACTTGCGTGCCCGGCGGCGCGTTCTACCTTTTCCCCGACATTTCGTCTACCGGTCTTTCGAGCGAAGAATTCGCCATGAAACTCCTGAAAGAGCACGGCGTCGCCTGTGTGCCCGGCGGCGCGTTCGGCGCGTGCGGCGAGGGCTTCGCGAGAATGAGCTACGCGACGAGCATGGAAAAGCTCGCAATCGCCGCCAAACGCATAAAAGAAATGCTCGGCCGGGCATGAAGCTCAATCTCAGGCAGGCGGCGGAAAGCGTACAGCTGGAAGCGGCGGAGCTGAAACACGCCGCCCAGCGCGGGGAGCTCGAGGCGGTTGAGCGCGGCGGCGACTGGTTTTTCGACGATTCCGGTCTGCACGAATGGGCCCAGCGGCTCGTGCTTGCATCGGCTCCGCGGCGTCTTGCCACGCACCACAAAGCGCTCGAATCGCATCGCCGCGTATCCGGCGCCGATACGAACATAGCCGGTCTTTTTCGCGAGGAGTCCATCGACCTCGCCCTCCGGTCGAAGACGAAAGCCGGCGTTTTGCGCGACATGACCGATTTGGCCGCAGCGTCGGGCCTTGTTTACGATCCGGACGCGCTGTTCAGGGGGCTTGCGGCGCGCGAAGAGGCCGCTTCGACGGCGATTGGCGCCGGCGCCGCCTTTCTTCACATGAAGGAACTCGATCCTTATGTTTTCGAGGACTTTTTCATCGCATATGCCCGCAGCACCCGTCCCGTCTTCTTCGGGGCGCCGGACGG
>JAFNRY010000230.1 GCA_017385345.1 Kiritimatiellia bacterium | reverse complement strand
GTCGCGCCACCTGCGGTAGTCGAACGTGGCGGCGCACGCCGCGACGAAGGCGCCGATGCAGATATAGACGGCCTGGCGCTTTACGAAATGCAGCGGATCGTGGAAATAGCCGGCGCCGCGGACTTCGCTGGCGCTCGACAAAACCACAAGGCCCAGCGCCGCGAGAGCCGCGACGGCCAGGCCCAGTGCACATAGCGCGGATTTGCGCATCCCGCCCTACTGTCTCGCGGGCTTAGGCAGCTTCAGCTTCATTCCGGGCGCCACTTCGCCGGAGAGATTATTGAGCTGGCGTATCTCGGCTATGCTGACGTCGAAGGCGATCGAAATGCCGGTGATGTCCTCGCCCTCGCGGACGGTATAAACAATGTAGTCGTCGGCAGCCGGCGCGGGCGCGGGCTGGGCCTCGGGCTGGGCTTCGGGCTGCGCTTCGCCGGCCTTCTCGCCGTCGGGGGCGGGCTGCTCCGCGTCCTGCGCCTCGGCGGGCTTGGCCTCCTCCGCCGGCTTCGTCTCGGCGGCGGGCTTCGTCTCGGCGGCTGGCGCCGGCTTCGCCTCTTTCTTCGCGGGCTCCTTGGCGGCTTCGGCCTTGGCCGGCTTCGCGGACGCGACGGGAACCTTCATCTTGGCGCCGGCGCGGATGACGTCGCCCTGCAGCGAGTTGAGCTCGCGCAGCTGCCTGATGCTGATGCCGCGCCTGTACGCGATTCCGCCGAGCGTGTCGCCGGGCTTGACGACGTACGTTTCGGTCTCGCCCGTGTACGGCTTGTACGCGGAAGCGCTCTTCGCCTCGGCCGTCTTCTGCGGAACCTCGAACGCCCCGGCCGGCACCTTCTGCTCGCCGACATCGACGGAGCCGGGGAGATTCAGCTTCTGCCCGAGCTTGATCTTGTTGATGTCCTTGACCTGGGGATTGGCGGCCTTGATGGCGCCGATCTTGATATTGAAGCGCTTGGATATCTTGGAGACGGAATCGCCGCGCTGGATGATGTAGGTCGTAGTTCCGGCGGCGGGTGCGGGTTCCGCGACGGGCTGCGCAACCGGCGCAACCGGCGCGACAGGCGTCGCGGAAATCACCACCGGATCGGGCCTTGCGGGCTCGGGCTTGACTTCTATGGAGACCGGCTCGGCGACAGGAAGGTCGCGCGGAGGCGGGAGATCGCGCGCGCCGGCCTCGGCGGGCGCCGCGGCCTGTCCGTCGCCGGAAAGCATCTCCTCGGCCCCGGGGACCACGCCCCTCATGCCGGGGTGCTTCTGCACATACTTGGGATTGAGGCATCCAGAGAGAGCCGCGACGGCGGCGATGCCGAATACTGCACCGAACTTGTTCATCTTTTTTCCTTTGTCCTTCCTGCCCGGCAGAGTTGAGCGAAGACATCCCCGCGCTCGCCGAAATTGCGAAACTGGTCGAAACTCGCGGCGCCCGGCGAGAGCAGCAGCGTCCCCCCGTTCCCTGCGTCCGCGAAAGCCCTCCCGACCGCGCGTTCCATCGTGCCGCAGATTTCGCAATCCACGGCGTCGCTCCACGCGTCTGAAAGCGCCTTCGCGCATTCACCGATAAGATACACTTTTTCGACCCTGCGCGTCAATAGGGATTTGACGCAAAAAAGGTCGTCGCCCTTGGCGCGGCCGCCGGCCACGAGGCGCAGCGGGGCGCCCGGGGCGGCCTCGACTCCTGCGGCGAGGGCCGCGATCGAAGTGGCCTTGGAATCGTCTATGCAGCGCACGCCGCCGAAGACGCCGATATCCTGAAGCCTGTGCGGCAGCGGTTCGAACGCCGCGAACGCCGCCGCGATGCGCGCATCGTCCAGCCCCGCGGCCCGCATGAGCGCAACCGCCGCCAGCGCGTTGCGCCTCAACGCCCCGCGGTCGAACCACGACCCGGCGAAAAGCCCTTCCGCCCCGGCGGCGTCATCCGCCGAGACCGCGCGCTTCGCCGCCTGCAGAAGCCGCTTCTTCTGCGCATGGTACGCAGCTACCGATCCGTGCCGGTCGATGTGGTCTTCCTGGAGATTGAGTATCGTAGCCGCCTCGAAAACGCCGGGCTGGAGATTAGTCGTCTCCATCTGGAAGGAGCTTACCTCGACCACCGCCCATTCGCACGGCCCCGCCGCGCTCGTCGGCAAACCGTAGTTCCCGCACGCGACCGCCTTCATCCCCGCCGCGTTCAGCGCGTCCGCCACGAGTTTCACGACGCTCGACTTCCCCTTCGAGCCGGTGACGGCGAGGAGCTTCGCCCCCGCCTTCGCGAGACGCTCGACGCCGAACTGGAGTTCGCTGACCACCCTTATCCCCGGACTCGCGACGACGAGATCGACGCCGTCCGCGAAATCGACCTGCGCGCCTTCCGCGCGCAGCGCTTCGGCGGCGGCCTTTCCGCTCGCGCCGCATCCGAGGACGAGCGCCTTCACTTCGCGCCGCCGTCCTTCCGCTTCGCCGCGCCCTTGCGCTCCGGCGGCGGCGGAACCTCGCATCCCGGCATCGTCTTCTCCGCCGCGATTATACGCCACATCGCCTGCCCGCCGGAACCCGGGGAGGAGGCGACGTCGAGCCTGCCTTCGTGGAGGGCGCCCTCCCATGCCGCGCTCCACCATTCGCCGCCTTCCTCGCCGGACGCCTGCCGGGCGACTTCGCCCTTGATCTTCCCGCCGAACATCTTTTCGATTCCGGCCGTCTTCTCGTCCCACAGCGCCTGGATCGTCGCGTTGCTCTCGGCGCCCTGGACGTATTCGGCGAAGCCGCCGCCGTACCCCGGGAACGCGGAGCCGGCGCCGCCGAATCCGGCCAGCCCCTTCGCCGCCATCTCCTTCTCCACCGCGGCGTGGTTTTCGGCCGCCGCGCCGTCGCGCTTCTTCCGCCACGCCGCCAGCGCGACCTTGTATTCGTATTCGTCGAGCCGCTCGCGCTGCTCTTCTTCGCCGACCCACGGCCCACAGCCGTCGTTGCACTTGTCGCGCAGGTTCAGCATGCACGTCCACGTCCCGTCCGCCCTCTGCCCGGCCACCCCGGTCGCGCAAAGGCGGACGAATTCGGCCACCCATCCCGCGTCGAAACGGTGGAACTTCTTCGGGCCGAAGCCTTCGGCGATCTTCTTCTCCAGGCGGCCGAGGGCCTCGAACGCCTCCTCGCGCGTCTTCCAGTAGCTCGAAAAATACGTCTCCCCCAGCTCCCAGACGTTCTTCTCGCGGTTGAAGTGCGCTATCGCCCCGGTCTTGCCTTTCTCGCCGAAGCTTTCCGCCGCGCGCGACCAGTACGAGTACCACGGCCCTTCAGCCTC
>JAFNRY010000229.1 GCA_017385345.1 Kiritimatiellia bacterium | reverse complement strand
GCCACCGCGGCCGGGCTCAGGTTCCCGGTCTTGACGCCGAGGTTCTTCACATTGTCGGGCGATTGGTCGTTGATCGACAGGACGATTTTGTCGTTGCCGCCCAGGCGCACGTCGAAGCGCATGAGAGGCCAAGGGGCGCCGTATTTGCGGTAGTTGAGAGCGATGTCGGCGAGGTCCGGCGCGTTGCGTGCAACGCCGTCGTCGCCGAGGCACGCCGGCACCATATCGACGATTTCGCCGCTGTTCCTTTCTTTTATCCTCAGCCAGACCGCCGCGTTCAGGCGCAGTTCCGGCGCGCCCGAGCCGGTCAGCTGTTCTTTGGAAATTGAAATGGTGGACGCCGTGCCGTTTCTGCCGACGACGGGAATGAGGCATTGGCCCTCCATCCCGAGGTCGGCTTTCGCCGGATCGTCCACGACTTCCTTGAACGTCGGGCCGTACGTGCTCGTAATCAAGCCTCCGGTGCTTTGCGTTCCCGTCTTCTGCAACGTCCACCTGTATGTCACCTTGAGGATTGCGTTCTCGCCGCTGTCGCTTGTCAGGCTGTCCGCGACCTCCCTGCCGTCGCGCAGCTGGAATTCGTTCACGCGGAAGATGTCGTTTCCTTCATCCTCTCCGGACGGATTGAACTTGTCCACGGGTCTTTCCTGGAATACGACGCTCATCAAGCCGCTTTCCGGATCCGGCTTCGTCGGGGCGGATTCGATCTGTTTCGACTTCAAGTGGAGCGCGTCGTTTCTGGCGCCGGTTCTAAGCCCCATTGCCTCGCTGGAGAGGAACAGCGAGAATCTGCCGTCGATCGAATAGTTGTACTGGTCGTCGTCCTCTTCGCTGCGCGCGAACGGGAAGACGGAAAGCACCCTGACCCTTCCGTTCTGGAAAGCGTCCTTGAGACCGTCCAGCATGAAGTAGGCGACGCCTTCGGCTTTGTAGCCTTTTGCGGCGGCCTCGGTTTCGTCGTAGTTCTTCTCCTGCGGCGTTTCGGATTTATCGCCGTCCTGTTCGTACTTCGTTTTGATGGAGATCTGCTCCATCGGGAAAAACGGCTCGACGGCGGCGATCATCGGCGTGCGCTCCGCGCATGGGAGCGCGAGGAACGTCGGGACCCTGTCGGTGTCGAGATAGTCGAAAAGGTTGGCGCTGCCGGCCTTGGAAAGCATTTCCGGCCAGAGTTCGTTCTGGCAGTTTCCTATGATTGATCCCGCGAGAAACCTGCCCGGGTCGGGGACCCCGTGGCCGTTTTCCTCGGTGAGGAGGTGCCTCGACTCGAACGGCTGCGCGTCGTTTCGGACGGCGTCGAAGCCGTTCGTCGCCCAGCTGTCCGTGACGAACGTCTGCAGCGCGAGCGAATCCCAGTATGCGTCGCCGGTGCCGTTGTCGTACGTGTTGCGCGTCGTCCCGATGACGTCGCAGAACGTGCTTTTCACGCCGCCGAACGAACTCTTGCCCATTGCGAGATTCCAGTCGGCGAGCGAGATGAGCGGGTATTTGCCGTTGAACGATATGGCGTACGAATCGCGGTCGAAGTCGCGGAATTGCTCCATGAACGAGTCCCATTGATCCATGCCGGTTCCGGGCCCGTTGTGGTTGAAAGGCTCGAACATGTAGGATAGCGAGATGCGGCCGTTCGGCGCGGAGGTGCGACGCTCGTTCGCCTGGAGCCTGTTGATGTCGAGGCAGTCCGAAACGTCGAGGACGAGGAAGTTGTATCTTCCGGCTTCGAAGGGAAGGATCTTCCAGTCGGCGGTCGGCGTCGCGTGGGAGAGGACTCTCGCGGCGTTGACCAGGGCCGGTGGTATGTAGGCGAGCGCCTCGAGGTTCAGAACGCTCGGTTTTTCGGACGGGTTGACGCCCGTTCCGCGTATGTTGGCGACCGTTGTGTTGAAGTCTGAATCCCTCTGGCCGAAGAGGACGCGGTCGAACCAGGTATTGAAGAATTCGCCGTTGGCGTAGAGCCCCTCGTCGGAGTGGTCGAACTTGGTCCCGATGGCGTTGCTGTTCCGGCTGACGCCTGGATGGGGGTTGTTGCCGATGGATCTGTCGGTGAAGTCGATGGCTCTTGCGAGGGCGGCCTTCGCGAGGAGTCTCGTTGCGCTCGACCTTCGCAGGAAGGAGGATGGCAGGCGCGAGTTGCGCATGAATACGGAGAAGCCGACGGCGGAAACGATGATGAAGGCGAGCATGCCGAGCACGACGAGCAGCGCGCTTCCGCGCCTTGCGCGCGGCGTCCGGACCGCGCCGGTGTTTGCTGCGCGGCGTTTCATTCGCGTTCCTCCTTGGAGAGTCTGTAGAAGTTGGGCAGCGAATACCCCGTCTGGAGGCTGCTCGACGCGGTTCTGATCTTCACGCTTTCGCTGCCCGGCCTTATGGTTACCTTGTAAGGGTGGTTCCACGGATCGAGCATTTCGCCTTTGCCGCCGGAGAGCGCGGCCTGCAGCAGCACTGGCACGGAACTTCCGCCTTTGAGCAGGAAGCCGAGAGTCGAGTCGTCCACCGGTCTCGGCGAGGAGATGGTCGGCAGGTCGCCGAAGTTTTCGTACGCGAGTATCGCCTGGGAGATCATGGCGACCTCCGCCTCGGCCTTGGCCGTCTTCGAGCGCTTCTGCGCGCCGGCCACCGACGTCACGAACGCGCCCATCAGCATGGCGACGACGCCGAGCACGGTCATCAGTTCGATGATCGTGAACCCCCCGCGCCCCGGCCGCGCCGCCTTCCTACATTTCGATGTCATCCGGGAAACTCCATATGTCGTCGTTGTCTTCGTATATGCCGTTGGGTCCGGCGCTCATCACATTCACCGTGTACGACTTGATCCTGCGCCCGGACCCGGAATCGCCGCTCCCCGCCTGGACGAGCGACAGGTCGTCAGGTTTCGAATTGTCGTTCAGTCCCGCGTTGGCGAGCTTGCCGAGCGAGACCGAACTTTCGGAACCGACGTTCCAGGCCCGCGTCCTCAGATTGCCGGTCTCGACGTTCCACAGCCCCGTAAGTCGCTGCATGCTGCCGTTCCATACGTAGATGTTGTCGGCCTCGTCCCTGATTTCGGCGAGGCCTTCGCGCGCCTCGTCCAGGTCCGCGACTCCGGCGGTGCCGATCCGCCACGTGATGGAGGACTGGTTCATCATCATAGTGAGGATGGCCGTCAGCATTCCGAGCAGAAGGCTGGCGACGAGCATTTCGAGGATGGTGAAGCCTTTTTTCATCAGTCTCTGCGCCCCTGGAATCTGACTTCGGTGTAATACACGGGCGCGGTCATCAGTTCGCCTTCGTTCCGCGCCGCCTTGAATGCGATCGTGGCGATCGCGCCGTCTTCGCCGTTTTCACCGCCGCCGCTCCTGCTGAACACCAGCCCGGCGTGCAGCCCGCCGTTTCCGGTGCTGCCGCCTTTGGCCCCGTCCGGCCACGACCGCAACTTGATCTCCCCGCCTTTTATTTTGCCGTATGTCGCCTTAGCGAGCGACGTCGGGTCGCCTTTGATGACGCCTTTCCTCTTGTCGATGTACGAGCCCCAGCCGTCCTGAGGCTCGATCTCCGGCAGGTTCTTCCACGTGGACCACGAGAGGTTCGTGTCCGAGAGCGCCATGGCGAGCTGGCCGATGACGGCGTCGGCGTAGGCGGCCGAGGCCACGTCTTCGCGGCTCTGGCGGCTCTCGCGGTGGCCGAGGGAGTAGAGACCGATTACCGAAAGGATGCCGCCCGCCATGATGAACATGGCGAGGTTCACCTCCACGAGCGTGAAAGCCTTTTTTGCGAAACTCATTTCCTGAGATCCTTTACGTCGTAGTCGCGGTCCTTCGAGGGATCTTGTATCGAACCGGCCTTGTGCGGCTCGATCGAGCCGTTCGACCCGGGTCTGAGCCCGTAAACCGCCCCCAGGCCGGATACCGATTTGTCGGGCGCGAGGGCGAACGCCTTCCAGCCGCCGACCGGCGAGCTTTTCTGCCTGGAGTAGGTGTTGCCGAAGATGTAGCCGCGCGGAAGGACGAGGCTGGCGAACTCGAAGCCGTAGGCGTCGCCGACCTTCCAGCCGTTGAAGCCGCTCTTGACCGTCCAGAAGTAGAACGGTTCGGCGTACTTGACGTCTTCGTCCGCGGAGATGCGTTCGCTTTCGCGGCCGCCCGTATTGTTGCTCGAATCCTGAAGGATGAAGCTGCGGCAGTCGCTTGCGTTCGCGGAGGAGCCGGATATCCTGTAGATCGCCTTCACGTTGCTCGCCCCGGTGCCGGCGGAGTCGGAGTCGCCGTCGTTTTCGCGCGAGGAGCAGTCGAACTGCAGATCGCCGAATTCGTCGTAGATCCTTGCGCCGTTGACGCGCGTGATGCGGCCGCCGATGCGCACGGCCACGGCCTTGCCGACGACGGCGGCCGCCGAGCCGGTTCCCGGGTCGCCGAGGGTCTCGTTCCACGTGAACACGTAAACGGGAACCCTGTCGATGACGGCGCGCTGGTACGCCGTGCGGAAGAACTGGTTCGCGTTCTGGAGGACGCTGCGCTCCTCCATGCCGCGCCTCATTGCGCGGTACCCGCCTACCGACATGGCGCCCATGAAGCCCATGATGCCGACCACCACGAGCAGCTCCACGAGCGTGAACGCTTTTCCGGCCCGTCTCATGTCCCCGCCACCTCTATCGAATCCGTCTGGAAGTTGTAGATTATCTTGAAGGCGCGGAACGAGCCGTCCTCCTTGTCCTGGTAGCCGTACACCATGCTGCTCACCGGGATGTGGGTCTGCTTCGACGCGTTGCGGCCGCTCATGTTGCTCTTGCGCTTCGCCGCGTCCATGAAGTTCGACCCGACCATCGTTCCGCGCACGACCTTCGTGCCTTCCTTGCGGCGCTGCTTCTTCTCGTCGTACTGGCTCTTGTTGTACACGAAGAGCGTCGATACGTCGAGAAGGGGGTTGTTCTGCGTCACCGTCTCCTTGACGACTTCGTATATGATCTTCGCGGACTCATCGACGGAGAATTCGTGGGTCGCCGTGATGTTGCCGCTGGCGGTGCTGTCCACGCGCAGGCTGTCGGGTTTGAAGCCGGGCCATTCGTCGAACTGCGCGTGGTACGCCTCGACGCCCTCCTTGATCATGGTCTTGAGGGCGTTGGCGCGCTGTTCGCGCTCCTGCTTCATGGCGCCGGCCGCCGCCGAGGTCACCATGCCGAGCAGGATGCCGATTATGGCGACCACCGCCATCAATTCGAGTAGTGTGAAAGCCTTTTTCATCGTTTCCGCCCCGGCTCCTCCTCCTCAGAGACCCTGCGTCTGCCCGTAGGTCCAGCTGTAAACGCAGTCGCGCCGCTGGCCGTCCTTGTAGGAGTACGATTTGCCGTCCGGCCCGCAGCACCAGACGGCCGCCGTCGCGCGGATCTTCCCGCAGACGCGCGATTCCACTATGCCGTCGCCGTCGAGATCGACCGCGTAGCTGAGGATGTGGTCGCGGACCCTCCCGCCGCCGGGGACGACCGTGCCTTCGTTGGCGGTCCTGCTGTTCTTGAGCACCTTCTGCGCCCACGGCGTCGTCAGGCCGAGCCGCTCTGTGCCGTTGGTGTCCGCCGAAAAGCCCATGTCCACGAGGCATATGGCGACGTCGAGGCCCATGTTGTTTTCCCTGTTGTTGTTGCGCAGTATCGGGGCCGGCCAGACGCCGTGTTCGTTGAAGTAGGTCGTAAGCGCCGTCGCGACGTTGTGGACCAGTTCCTGGCACTTCGCCTTCTCGGCCTTCTTCGTCGCGCCGCCGAAGCCGCCCACGAGCACGGCCATGAGTATTCCGATTATGCCCACGACCACTATCATTTCGACCAGCGTGAAGCCGGATCCGCGCCTGTTCTTTCCTTTTTCCGAGTCGGTCTGTTTCATGTTCCGGAATCCTCTTTTGCGGTCGGTTAGTTGCTCAGCTGCACCACGTCGTCGGCCATCCAGTCGCTTATCGCCGCCTTCGCTGTCGAGGTGAGGCGCGAATCCTTCTCCAGGTCGATCCACGGCGGGAACGTCTTGCCGTTCGGTCCGCCGCTCCAGAGCTGGTAGCGCTGGTACGGCATCGGCGAGTAGTAGTAGAATTCGTTGCCCCATCCGTCGGAGATGGAGATGGATTTGAGAAGGTACTGGTTGGAGCCGGCCTTTGCGCTGCCGCCCGGGGTGTGGACGGCGCCCTGGATCCAGTACGGATTGTCGATCGAGGTCTGGGCCATGCCGTCGCCGGTGCCGACGCCGAAGAGGTTTCCGCCGCCGCCGCATATGCCGGCGAGATTCGGCATCCAGCGCGCGCACACGCCCTGGGATCTGATGTTCATCACCGCCGTCAGCTTCTCGTCCTGCGTGTCTTTGCTGCCGGTCGAGCCGCTGTATCCAAGGTCGCCCATGATCTGGTACCAGCTGTTGTACCTTCTGCCGGTGTACGGGTTCGTGGGCAGGCTGTTGTTGTTCTGCCACTGCGCGAAGTCGAGGAAGCCCGAATCGACGTTCATCATGACCATGTAGCGCGGCAGGAGGTAGCTCAAGAGGCCGAACTGGAAGAGGCAGACCTTGCCTTCGCCTTCGCCCCAATCGACGGCGCTTTTTTTGTCGCCGAACATGCCCGGCTCGGCGATGCTGAAGCCGCGCATTATGATTTTCGCGATTTCGGAGTTCTTTGAAAGGCCGACGGTCCTTTCGTAGTATCCGCTTTGGACGCGCTGCTGCATCGTGCGCTGGATGTTGGCGATTTCGTTTTTGCTGCCCGGCTGGTGGGGGAAGGAGCAGCCGATGGGCTGCGCCCTGCAGGCGGCGCGCACCTGCATCCAGGCGTCGCCGCT
>JAFNRY010000228.1 GCA_017385345.1 Kiritimatiellia bacterium | reverse complement strand
TTCCGCCTATCACCGCCACGACTACTACGAGATCAACTACGTCATGGAGGGGACGTTATACGAATACATCGGGGACGTTTTCCACGTCCTGCCGCCGCGGACGGTCGAAAAAATCCGCGGCGCGGACATTCTTGCAATCAACTGCCTGCGCGAGCGCGAACACCCGACGCATCTCACCCTCGAGAGGGCTCTCGCGTACATACGCGATATCGCCCCGGGACACGCGTATCTCACGCACATGTGCCACGACCTGTCGCATGTTCAATACCAGGAAAGACTCCCGCCGGCCGTAGAGCCTGCGGCGGACGGATTGGAGATCGCACTATGAAAAAGCTCTTCGCCTCCATGCTCGCCGCCATCGCGGCATCCTGCGCCGCCTTTGCGGACGAACCAGTGGAAATAACCGTCCAGCTGCGCCTCGACGAACATTCCTACGTCACGGGAGAGCGCGTCCGCGGCGTAATCGACGTACGCAATCTTTCTCCGGACAAAATCAGCACCGGATACTCGAATTCGAAAGACAGCCTTTTCATCGAAGTCTTCCGCGACGGCGGCTCGGTGCAGCTGGACCGCACCAGCAAAAAACCGCAAACCGCGCGTTTCGTCCTCGAATCGAACCAAGGGCAGAAACTGGAGACGTTTCTCGGAGACGGATACGATCTGACCATCCCCGGACGCTACCTCGCCCGGCCCGTGGTCGTGCACGGAGGCCACCGCTTCGAGGGAGCCTACGCCTCTTTCGACATCGTGCCGGGAATGGCGATATCCAGCGCGCTCCAGATGTTTTCGAACCGCAAGGGACTAAGCCGGGAATTTTCGCTTCTGCACTGGTCGCGCAAGGGGACGGAACACTTGTTCGTCACCGCGACCGACAAAGGCGCGTCCTCGAAGAAATGGGTCACTACCGACATAGGCCCCTTGATGCGCATAACCAAGCCCAGTATTTCCATCCTTCCTTCCGGGGAGGTCGTCGTCATACACCGGAACGGCCCGGATTCGTACGTCAGGTCGCTTTTCTGGTCTCTGCCGGACGCGTTGGAGTTTCGCAGCCGTGAAATGATTCTCGACCCCGAGACCGCCGGACAGCGGCGCATGCAAGAGATGATGGACGCATCGGGCGGCGTACAGGCGGAAGAGCGCCCGTGGTGGAAATTCTGGTAGGCTGCAAATGGACATATTCGGCATAGAGACAAGCTGCGACGAAACGGCGGCGGCGGTCGTACGGGACGGCACGGAAACACTTTGCAGCGTGGTTCACACGCAGATACCGCTGCACAAGGCATACGGGGGCGTAGTGCCGGAGATTGCGTCCAGAGCGCACGTGGAAAAGATTCCCGAAGTGCTCGAAACGGCTCTCGCAAAATACCGCGCCGCGGCGCCGGACGGGAAAATAGACGCCGTGGCGGCGACCTACGGCCCGGGGCTGGCGCCGGCCCTCACTGTCGGGCTCAACGCGGCGAAAGGGCTCGCGTTATCCCTCGGCGTTCCGCTGATCGCGATCAACCACATCGAAGCGCACCTGCACACGCCGTTTCTGCGCGACGCCGGCGAAAGCGGCGCCGCCGCCAGACCGGACGACGCCATGCCTGCGCTCGGGCTGGCGGTATCCGGCGGCCATACCCACTGGTTCGACATGCCGCGCTACGGCGAATACAGAGTAGTCGGCCAGACGCTGGACGATGCGGCGGGCGAAGCGTTCGACAAGGCCGCCAAACTGCTCGGCCTCGGCTACCCGGGAGGGCCCGTCATCGACAGGATCGCCCGCGAATACCGCGCAGCGCACCCAGGCGCGAAACTCATTCCGTTCCCCAAGGGAAGGCCGCGCGAAGGCGTATGCTCCCTGTCCGGACTTCCCGCCGGACTCTGCGTGTCATTCTCTGGCCTGAAAACCGCCCTTCTGCGGCACGTTCAGAAGTTCGGCGCGCAGGACGTGCCGCTGCTCGCCGCATCGTACCAAGAAGCGGTCGTGGCTGCCATCGCCGACAGAACGAGAACCGCTCTGCGCAGAACGAGATACAAGTCTCTGATCGTCGGCGGCGGCGTTTCGCTGAACTCGCGGCTCCGCGAAGTCCTCTCCGCCACGGCCCGCGAGGCGGGAGTCGAAATGCTCGCAGCAAAAGCCTGCTACTGCGGAGACAACGCCGCAATGATAGCCGGCCTCGCCTTCCACCGCCGCAACATAGAGGGAAACGATGCCTTTTCAATAGACGTTTCCCCTTCTTTATGCTAAAATAGCGGCGATGCCAAAGTTCGTCATGAGAGACAGAAAGTCGCTGTTCCGCCAATTTCTGGCGGGCATGTACGATTCTGTCGTCATAACCGATCCGAACGGGCACATCCTCGAAACGAATCCACGCACGCAGGAGCATTTCGGCTGCGCGCCGGAGGAAATCGCGGACCGGCACATTTCGTCGCTCATCCCGGGATTGAAGCCGGAAATCGTGCAACGCGTGCGTCGCGGAATCGAATCGGGGCGCCACATGATGATCGACGCAAAAGGCCGGCACAAAAACGGCGAAACCTTCATCTGCGAAATCGCCGTCTCCCAGATAGATTTGAAAGAACCGGGCGACATGGTGTTCACCATACGCAACGTGGAAAAACGCCGTAAAATGCGCGAAGCGCTGCGAGCGAGGGAAAGCGCGTTCGAAGCGGCGCATTCCGCCCTTTTCGCCTGTACGCCAGACGGCGCGTTCACCGACGCGAATCCGTCTTTCATCGAAATGTTCTGCCTTGCCGGCCTCGACGACGCAAGACAGCGCTTTTTCAAGGATTTGATGCCCGACGAGCCTCTGCGCGAGAATTTCGCGAAGGCTCTCGAAGGCGAAAAGAGCGTCGTGGCGATAGTTGCGGAAGAGTCCGGCGGCGACAATCCCGCGGCCACGGTCGAGGTCGCGCTCTCGCCGGTGCGCGACGGTCGCAAGATCATAGGCGTCGCCGGCAGCATCGCCAAAATCTGATGACCCGCTCTTTTACCGTCCGCAGAAACGATCCGCATCTTCTGCAGGATTTTCTTTCCGTCAAGTCCGGCCTGTCGCGCCGTGCAGCCAAAGCCGCGATCGACGCGCGCCGCGTATGGGTCGACGGCAAATGCGTCTGGATGGCGCGGCACGAACTGAAGACCGGCAGCGAAGTCTCCGTGGCCGGAGGCGAGACACGGGATTCCTCCGGCGCACGAGAAACAGGACGCCGGGGGAAGGCACCGGCGCAGCGCCCCCGGACGGTATGGAACATACGCATTTTGTGGCAGGACGGAGACTATCTCGTTTGCGACAAGCCGGCCGGCATTCTATCGACCGCAAACGCCGAATCGCGCTCGAAGCGCAATGTCGAGGAAATCTTGCGCGAACAGGAGGGGAATCCTGAACTCCGCGCCGTTCACAGGCTTGATCGCGACACGTCGGGTTGCATGCTCTTTGCGAAAAGCAGGGCGGCGCTCGACGCAGCCGTGGAGATGTTCAAGACGCATTCCGTTTCCAAAACATACCATGCGATAGCGGCCGGCGCGTTCGAATACGCGCGCAGGACGATCGAAGCGCCGATCGACGGCAAGCGGGCCGTTTCGCACGTGTCGCGCGAAACGGCGACGCGCGACGCCTCGTTTCTCAGAATAAAAATCGAAACCGGAAGGACCAACCAGATACGCCGCCATCTCGCTTCGATACGCCATCCGGTTCTCGGCGACCGCGTATTCGGATTCAAAAACGCCGCGGACAGGCGCATGATGCAAATCGCGCGCCAGATGCTCCACGCTTCCACGCTCGAACTGCCGCATCCCCTTCATCCAAGAGATGCGATAAAAGTCCATTCGCCCCTTCCCGCGGATTTCCGCGCCACCTTGAGGATGTTCTCGCTATGATGAAAAGAACCGTTTTGTTTCTCGCCGTCAATCTGGCC
>JAFNRY010000227.1 GCA_017385345.1 Kiritimatiellia bacterium | reverse complement strand
TCCGAGTATGAAAAGGAGTTGAAGCGTGCGGTAATATCGGCAAAGCTTGAGCTTAAGGCTGCATTGGACAATGGTGAAGACATCGTCAAGATAATGGATGATGCGCGTGACGAGCTTCGCCGCGTACAGGCCTTCGACGATGCTTTCGTCGCGGTACCAGGCGTACCAGAAGTTCCATTCGTCGTATGACAGTTTGATGCTTTCAGGTATCTTTTTTCGAAAACTGAAAAGGTTGTCGATCCTCTTATCGACGCTCTTGGCGGCACCGGCGAAAAGTGCCTCGGCGCGTTCCGGCGTAGTGTAGTCGAATTCATTGTCGGCCTTTGGTCTGTCGTAGCCGTGGTAGGAGAGGACCGGAGCTTTGGCGCCGAGAGGTACGGCGGAATCGTCTATCCACTTTTGTCCGCCGAACGGGAAGGGGCCCGACTGCACGAGTTCGATGCCGGGATCCACCGCCTTCATCGCTTCGATATGCGGCGTAACCATCCTGACGTAGCCCGCGGCGCCGGCGAATTCTTTCGCTACCTCCATATGGGAGTAGCCCATTTCGTTGCCGAGAGACCAGAGTTTCACGCGTCCTTTGCACGCCTTCACCCATTCGGCCGATTCCTCCGGGCCGTCCCATGCGGCGTTGATCGTGAAAAACGGTTTGGCGCCGATTCTGTCGCAGAGTGCGATGATGTCTTCCATGCCGATGTCGTTCGAATCGTAGCCGCATGAATGCGGTTGCGTTTCGATTTCCGTGTACGACTGCAGCGGTGCGCGTTCGTCGGCGTTTTCGATGAGGCCGTCGCGCCAGCGGTATTCGCCGGCGAAGTTGCCGCCCGGCCAGCGTATCACCGACGATCCGATTTCCTTGAGATTTTCGATTACGTCGGGACGCATTCCCCTGAAGTTGTCTTCGGGCAAAAGCGAGACGACGCCGACCGTGAAGATTTTCCTTCCCCTTACGCCGATTTGGACCGTGCCCATCGTGTCGCGTTCCGGCGTGAAATCCATCGACAGCCGCTTCCATTCGGTGTTCTTCGGCGTGTTGAGCGTAAACTCCTTTTTGGCTATCGGCCTGCCGTTCTCGGCGAGAACGCGCAGGATTACCGGCGTATCCTCGGGGTGGTAGGTGCTCGCCACGATCGAAAGCGTGTGCTTCACTCCGCCGCGCATCCCGATGCGGTTCTGCGCGATGCCGGCCTCACCCGCCGGATCGAGGCACTGGATCTCCTGGCTGCGCCTTTCATTCTGGCGTGGCATCCGGCTGCCTGTCGCGTGGCGCGTGTACGAATAGTCGGCGAGATTGTAGAGCGCGCGGTCGCCGTACGATTCCCACATGGCCGAGACGCCGCGCCTGTCCGGCTTTCCGGCGAACTTGCGGTTGCGCACCATCTGCGCGGAGAGCCCGGACTGCACGGCCGAGCGCGTGTGTTCAATGTTTTGTCCGAACAATTCTGCGGGTATTGGCGCGGCTTCGCCGTTTCCGGCGCATATGGCGGCGGCGACAGCCGTAAGCGCTACGGTATGCTTCGGGTTCATAGTTTATCCTTATTCTTTTGTTGTTCCCGTGCAGATCAACTCACGTATTTCTCGCGGTATTCCGAATATCCGCCTTCGAACCATACCGGCGGCCCTTTGCGTTCGAAGGAGAGGATGTGGGTGGCGATGCGGTCAAGGAACCAGCGGTCGTGCGAGACGACCATTACGCACCCGCCGAACTCCTGCAAGCCCTCTTCGAGGGAGCGCAGCGTCGCGACGTCGAGGTCGTTCGTCGGTTCGTCGAGAAGAAGCAGGTTGCCGCCGGAAGCGAGCAGTTTGGCCAGGTGCACGCGATTGCGTTCGCCGCCCGAGAGCACGCCTACCTTTTTCTGCTGGTCCGGCCCTCTGAAGTTGAAGCGCGAGCAATAGGCGCGGCCGTTCATCATTGAGGTTCCCGCCAGCCGCACGAATTCGCCGCCGCCGGTTATTGCCTCGTACACCGTCTCCTCCGCCTTCAATTCGCCGCGCGTTTGATCGACGTAGGCGAGTTTTACGGTTTCGCCCACGGTAAGCGTCCCCTCGAGAGGTTTCAGTTCTCCTGTTATCATCTTGAACAGCGTCGTCTTGCCCGCACCGTTGGGCCCGATGACGCCTACGATTCCGCCTCTCGGC
>JAFNRY010000226.1 GCA_017385345.1 Kiritimatiellia bacterium | reverse complement strand
GCGGCGTTCGGCGGCGAAGACACCGTCCGGCGGCTGGTGGATACGCTTGACGTGCCGGCCGAGGCGATAGGCGTGATGCCGTTTCCTGCGGCGGACGGTCCCGGAGGGCGCCGCGTTCTCCAGGCCCACAGGCATTTCTACGCGATGGGCGAAGCCATCGGCCGCCGGCCGAAGGAGGAGCGCGACAAGGTCTTCGCCTGCCTGCAGGCGCTCGCGTCGCCCGGTCTGGCCGACGAGGAGACGAGGCGGAACATAGCGGAAGGGCGCGCGCAATGGTGCCGGCCGGCGGATTTGCGCCGTCTCGGGCGGGGCGATCTGGCGGATGCGATGCCTAAGGCGATGCGCGAAATGTACGCCGGGCTGGAAGACGGCTCGATAATGGCGGCGACCGAGCCGTGGGTCGGATTCTGGCAGGGCGCCAGCGACATAGTGCAGCGGAAGTTCTTGGGACTGCTTCTTTCCGAAAAGGGCGCGCAGCTCGACTGCGCCGCGGCGTTGAGGTCGATCGACGCCGAAGCGAACCGCGGGCTGATGTTCGACGCGGACAAGAGCAGGATCGAGGCCGCCCGGCCGTACGCAAGGACGATCGCGGGAATACTCGCCTCGTGTCTCGCGATATGCGCAGCCTTCGCATGGCGCGCCGGCCGCAGACGCAGGATGGAGGATGCGGCATCCGGGGACGCGCGTCTTCCGGACCGGCCGGCCGGCCTCGCGTCTCTCGCGCCGTGGCTGTTTCTCGCGCCGGCGGTGCTGTCTATTCTCCTCTGGAGCTACTGGCCGCTCGTGCGCGGCGCCGTGATGGCGTTCCAGGATTACAGGATAGTCGGCGAATCGCAGTGGGCGGGGCTCGACAACTTCATACGCACGGCCACCGATTCGTCGTTCTGGGCGGCCTGGCTGCGCACGTTCAAGTACGTTGCCATAACGCTCGCGCTCGGATTCGTCTCTCCGGTACTGCTGGCGCTCATGCTCGTGGAAATCCCGCGCGGGAAGATATTCTTCCGGTTTCTGTATTTTCTGCCGCATCTGACGAGCGCGCTCGTGGTGGCTCTTCTCTGGAAAATGATGTTCGATCCGGGCGCGGACGGAATATTGAACCGTTTCTTGTCCGTCTTCGGCGTGTCTCCGCGCGCGTGGCTGCAGGATCCGTCTCTGGCAATGCTGTGCTGCATCCTGCCCGGCGCCTGGGCGGGGGCCGGAACAAGTTCGCTGATCTACATAGCGGCGCTGGAGTCGATGCCGCGCGAACTCTGCGAGGCGGCCGCAATCGACGGAGCCGGGATTTTGTCACGCTACCGCCGCATAATTCTGCCGCAGCTTGCGCCGCTTCTCGTGATCAATTTCGTCGGCGCGTTCATCGCCGCCTTCCAGGGCATGGGATCGATATTCCTGCTTACTTTCGGCGGCCCGGGCGACGCTACGCAGGTCGTGTCCCTGCAGATATGGAAAGAGGCGTACAACAATCTGCGGTTTTCCACGGCGACGACGATGGCGTGGTTTC
>JAFNRY010000225.1 GCA_017385345.1 Kiritimatiellia bacterium | reverse complement strand
GTCTTCCATCGCAGAATCCTGTCGTATATCTTACGTCTGAAGTTCATGTCTTTGTTTCCTATTTCATTATCGACTCATATTTTGCCATAAATCCCACGAATGCGCAAGGCTTAATGGGCGGTCTGTCCCACGAAAGCGCACTATTTCCCGTGCGCAGTTCTCACTTCCGCGCAAGTTACTCCATCCCTTTACTGCACAGCAACGACACAGTTGACATTGCATGATCATAAATATTCACCGTCAAGCCTCAACTCCATTCATTGTGGTCCGGCGAAACTTGGGTGGCATTCACGAATGGCACGACTACATCTGCTTCCTCCTGGGCGAATCTGAAGGTCGTCCCGGAGCCGACGAGCGGCCTCCTGATGCTTCTCGGCATGGCGGGCCTCGCCCTCCGTCGCCGCCGCGCCTAATAAAGCGCGCTGCAAGGCAAAAACAACGCAAACAAGCCGCCTCCATTCCCGGAGGCGGCTTGTTCATTTACAGGAACATCGCCATGTACAAAGGAAGATGGATTATCCCATCCTTCTCCATTACGTCTTTAGTGTAGAGAATGTAGGGTTGTCCAAGGCGATCTTTGAACTTGACGCGGAACTTGTCCAGCGATACGTGGCTTTGGTACTTTCCGCTTTTCACTTCCACGGGGCATATGGCGCCGTCCCGCCGTATGAGGTAGTCAATCTCCAGTTCATTCCTGTGTGATTCCGGATTCCGCCTCGAATAAAAGAAAAGCGGACGGCCGGACATGGCGAAACTCTGCGCGACAGCATTCTCCGCTATCATTCCGCTGTTGAAATAGACATCGCCAGTGAACACGGCCTTGTAAAGGTTGCCGGATGTCGCGCTTTCGTCGCCAAGGGCAAGCGTCATCAAGAGCCCCGTGTCGCCCATGTAGAGTTTCATTGTAGAGAAATCGGACGACAGCGCCATTCCTACCGTCGGGTCTGCGCTTTCCTCTGCAAGGTGTTGTCCAACTTGAAACTATCACATTTCTCACGGCGACTGCTTTGCAGCATTGCAAATTGTCTTCCTCCTTTTGGAGGTCGGCGGATTTCTCCCCGCCTTATCGTTTTAACTGTCTATGGGCTTGTTCCTTTCATTGTCAGTTTCCACGATTCACAAATCGTATGCCCTTGCCTGGACTCGCTTTTGGTGGGCGAAATGGGCGTCGTTCGTGATGACCTCGCAGCGGTTGACCAGCGCAGTCGCCGCGATGACGGCATCGGGGAGTTTCAAGCCGCCATCAATACGCATGGCAACAGCCTCTTGCATCAGTGCGGAATCTGAGGCCGTAAGATCGAATACGTTCAAATCCTCAAGAAGTTCAGAAAAGGCGTTTTCCTCGTCCTCGGTTAGGTCGGGATAAGACAGAAACTCAAGTTTGCTTATGACGCTTATCGCGAGAAAGTCGGAGTCCTCCACCATCTTGCGGAGGGACGGATTACCGGCGAGAAGCTGGATGACGGCATTGGTGTCGAGGAGATAACGCTTACCATTCATCGCGGATGCGCCTCTGGAAAGCCACTGGATCCTCTCGCAGTTTCAGACGCCCCGCCACCCGCGAGAAGTCGTAACGGCGCGGCCTTGCTCCGCAGCCCTCGACAGGCGCGGCGGCTTTCTGCGACAGCAGAAAACGAACGAACAGAACGACAGTGTTCTGTTGCGTTTCGTCAAGTCTTTCAATCTCTTTTTTTAGCACCGCGTATGGCATTTTCGTCCTCGTTCTTTGTTCAAGGGTATAGCACCCCTATCGAAACATGGATATAATATCAAAATATGGGCATAAAGTCAAAGCGCGGTGGCGGCATTTTTAGCGGTTTTTGGCGTATTTTGCGCGGTTTGCGCCTTTGACGGAAGGGCCGCAGATGCATATTTTCTTTTAGGCATGAAAGAGGTAGCAGAAAAGCTATGGCGACGTCATGAAGTCGCCATGAAAACGGACGTTCAACCGCCATGTTCGCTTTCGCGCGCGTTCATTGAGCGGCCGTGGCTTGCCGCTGTGGTCGCAATCGTCATGGCGTTTGCGGGGATTCTCGCGCAGACGAAGATGATGCTCGGCGACATCGAGGGCATGAAGGACGAGCTGCGCGGCTTTGTCTCGGCCGGCGGGACAATCGAGCAGTACGGGCGCAGACTTGTCGCGCGTCAGGACGAAGAAATCGCCATCTACAACCGCGCCTGCAACGAAGTCGAACAGGCGTCCAAGGGCAGCGCCGACAAGACGGAGCTTTCGGAACTCGTCGACCGCCGCAACGGTGAGCTTCGCAGGATGGGTATCCGCCTCATTGCAATGCCCGAAGTGTCCGACAATTGACAATTTCATGTTTCCGCCATCTTGACCAATACCAGAAGGATATTCTATAATTTATACTGAAGCCCACAAAAGATTTTTTTTGAGGGTTGGAATGAAACTATGCTGATGACTGCGATAGAATGCCAGCACAAGTATGGCAGCCGCTATTTGATGGCCAAGGCCGTCAAAGCGGGCATGTTGCACAAAGTCGCCATAGGCGTTTATTCCGATGGTTCGCGCTACAGGGATGTTGAGTTGCTGCAGACCAGGTACCCCGCCTCGGCAGTTACAATGCTGAGTGCCTATTATTATCGCAACCTTACCGATGTCATTCCCGACAAGTGCCACCTTGCGACAGAGCGCGACAGCACCAAGATCGGCGACAAATCAGTCGTTCAGTATTTCGTGCCGAAGGGAACGGGCGGGATTGGCGTTGAAAGCACGGTTCCAGGTGCGCATATTCGACATGGAACGGCTGCTTATCGAAACCGTCCGGCTTCGCACCAAGCTGCCTGCGGACTTGTACCACGAGGTTATCGGCAACTATCGCCGGAGGGCTGGAGAACTCTATCCGGCCAGAATAGAGGATTATCTCGACGCCTTTCCGAAGCGGGAGTTCCTTTTTGACATAATCAGGAAAGAGGTGTTGTGATGGATTTCGCGGTGATAAGGGACGCCTTGAAGCGCAATGGCTATTCCGACGGCAGTTGACGACAAGAAAGGAACGATCATGATGGCGCTTGCAAGCACGATTGCCGGCTCCTGGTATCCCGCTGACGAAAGCGAGATTCGCCGCCTTGCGGACTCGTGGGAACAGAAGGCCTCGGCATCTTCGCCCAATGTCGCGCAGACGCCGAACGTGCTGATTCTTCCCCATGCGGGCTGGGCGTATTCCGGCGAGATCGCCTGGAGCGCGGTCGGATGCGTCAAGGGCGCGAAGTTCTCCCGGGTTGTCCTCCTCGCCCCAAGCCACAGGGCGTGGATCGAGAACCGCATGGTAGCGCCGGAGTCCGGCGCAGTCTCCACGCCGCTCGGCGAGATTGAAATCGACCGGGACTTCATCGACCGCCTCTCGTTTCTCGCGCCTGTCGCAAAGAACGACAAGGTGCATTTGGCCGAACACGCGACGCAGATCGAGTATCCGCTTCTCCAGCTCGCGCTCGGAGGCGGGTTCAAGATTGCGCCGCTTGTAATCGGCTCGCTCGGCGCGGACCAGATGGGAATGTGCGCACGCGCCCTCGCACGGTTGATGGACGAGCGGACTCTGCTCGTCATATCCTCCGATTTCACCCATTACGGGACGGACTTCGACTACACGCCATATGGAACAGGCGGCGAAAGGGATGTCCGCGATAAGGCATCCGCCGTGGATGCCGAAGCGCTTTCGTTCATCGCCAAGGGCGACGCGGACGGATTTGCCGCGCACATCCGCAAGACGGGTGCGACGATATGCGGCCATGTCCCGATAGAACTGGCGCTTCGCTCGTTCCCGTCCGGCTCGTCGCTCGCTTGCGTGAAGTATGCGACTTCCGGCGATGCGGACGGCGACTACACGCGCTTCGTGTGCTACGCCGCAGCAGCAGGGCGCGTTGCGTGGCAAGGCGAGAAGGATGCAGTTCTCGGCGGCGAGGCAAGAGCGTATCTCCTCGATGTTGCGAGAAAGTCGCTGGAGCGGGCGGTTCGCGGGGGAGGGTCGCGCTTCCGCGCGACCGAATCGGACGCGCATGAGAGCGTTCCTCCAACCGTCCGCATGAAGATGGGCGCGTTCGTGACCTTGAGCGACAGGACGACAGGTGAGCTTCGCGGTTGCATAGGCGAGATCATGCCGATGCGGCCGCTTGTCGAGGCGGTCGCCGCACGCGCTGTCGATTCCGCGCTGCACGACCCGCGCTTCACGCCCGTCACGGAGAAGGAACTGGCAGGCATTCGTGTCGAAGTCTCCGCGCTCACACCGCCAAAGCCGGTGGAGTCGTGGCGCGACATCGTTCTTGGGCGCGACGGAATGACGCTCGAAAAGAACGGGCATTTCGCCGTGTTCCTTCCGCAGGTCGCGCCGGAGCAGGGTTGGGATCTTGAAACGACGCTCTCTTACCTTTCCCAAAAGGCGGGGCTTTCGGCCGATGCATGGCGCGAGGGCGCGAAGTTCGAGACATTCCAGGCGGAGGTTTTCCACGAGTAGGGGAACAGAGAATG
Source organism: Kiritimatiellia bacterium (assembly GCA_017385345.1). Classification (GTDB taxonomy): domain Bacteria; phylum Verrucomicrobiota; class Kiritimatiellia; order RFP12; family UBA1067; genus UBA1067. The sequence goes on along the minus strand of JAFNRY010000225.1, from coordinate 2,054 downwards.
GGAGAGACTGTAGCAATCTGCCAGACGTGTCCACGCCATTGCCGCCTCGCCGATGGCGCTTTCGGGTACTGCCGCGCACGGAGAAACCAGAATGGACGCATCGTGTGCGCGAACTACGGCAAGATTACGTCGATTGCCCTCGATCCCATCGAGAAGAAGCCGCTGGCATTCTTCCGATCGGGCAGACCGGTGCTTTCCATCGGAAGCTTCGGATGCAATCTTCGCTGTCCGTTCTGCCAAAATGATTTCATATCGCAGGCCGGCGAAGGAGGCGTCCCCTGCCGGACGGACACGCCGTCCGAACTTGCCGACCTTGCGCTGCAGCTCAATGGCGAACATGGCAACATCGGTCTCGCCTACACGTACAACGAGCCGCTCGTCGGCTGGGAGTTCGTTCGCGACTGCGCCAAGGAAGTGCGCAAGAGAGGTCTGCTCAACGTCCTCGTTTCCAATGGATGCGCCGAAGCGGCGGTAATAGATGAACTTGCGCCGCTGATCGACGCCGCGAACATCGATCTCAAAGGGCCGTCGCAGGAGTACTACGACTGGGTTGGAGGGGATTATGATTCCGTCTGCCGCACTATCAGGACGCTGCACGCCGCCGGATGCCATGTCGAGGCGACTACGCTCGTCGTGCCGGGGCGCAACGATTCGGAATCGGACATCGACACGATTGCATCATTCATTGCCTCGGTCTCGTCCGACATCCCGCTTCACGTGACGCGATTCTTCCCTCGCTTCAAGATGACGGATTCCGCGCCGACACCAGTCGCAACCGTCTGGCATCTTGCGGAGGTCGCGCGTCGCCGTCTCTCCCGTGTCCTGACGGGGAACTGCTGACGCGCACGGGCGAGTTCCGCGACACCTGCCGGACCTGCGGCACGCGCCTGACCTGCAACGGTTGCAGCAACTGCGACTTGTGCCGCCGCCTAAAGCCTCTGGCAAGGGGTGATTTCCAATACGATTCTTGGAAGTGACTCGCCGGTCTGTAGCCGCGCAAGCGCATTCTTGCGCTTGCACATGGCAGGGACATCTTGCAGGAAGTTTTCGACTTAATTCCGGAAATGAGATAAACCATTGATATTTACATCGTTTTTGCGATATAGCAAAGTTGCCGCCTATATTGAACGGCTGAATCGTGGTACAATATAGCGCATCGCGCAAAACGGGAAATATGACAAAAGAACGGCAAAAACTGGTTGGGCGGACGTTCCGGCATTTTAAAGGAAATCTCTATCGTCTTGAGGAGTTTGCAAAGGACTCCGAGACGCTTGAGGAGATGGTCGTGTATCGTGCGCTCTACGGCGAACGCGACCTGTGGGTGCGTCCGGCAAAGATGTTCTTCGAGACTGTCCAGCGGGATGGGAAAACCATGAAACGCTTTGAATTTACGGAAGAATGCAAATGACTACGAGCGACTATATTTCGCCATCAGAGTTCTTCAAAAGGCTTAAACCCGATGCGGCGGGTCTTGCACGATTCGGATTTGCAAGGAATGGTTCGGCATGGGAACTATCCGGGCCGGTGGCGGGCGGCGCACTCGTCTGCCGTCTGTCCATAGGCAAGGGCGGCAAAGTAGTCGAGAGCGTGACAGACATCGCGACAGGGGACGAATACGTGCAACACCGCATTGCCGGCGCTTCCGGCAAGTTCGTCGGACGCGTACGGCAAGACGTCATGAATCTCATGGCGCGTGTAGCGAACGAGTGCTTTTCCCGGGAAGTGTTCAAGACCGGCCTCGCACGCGAGTTGATTGCCTTCGCGGATGCAGAATGGAACGAGAAGCCGGAGTTCCTCTGGAAGCAGTTTCCAGATTACGCCGTACTGCGCCGCAAAGACACGGACAAATGGTATGCCCTCATTGCGCGGCTGACGGAGGACAAGATCGGCGGCAAAAAGAAAGACACAGTCGAAATCGTGAACTTGCGCCGCTCGGAGGGCATGGATTCGCCGCGCTTTCTGCCCGCCTACCACATGAACAAGAAAACATGGACTACGACAGTCCTTGACGAGACAAACCCGGCAGAGGAACTGAAACAGTTTCTGGCCACTTC
>JAFNRY010000224.1 GCA_017385345.1 Kiritimatiellia bacterium | reverse complement strand
GGCCGGTCGCCGGATCCACCGGGAACATTCCGCTCGCTTCGCCGACGCCGAGGACGTTTTCGCCGCACAGTTTCATGTGCACGTACCCGGCGATCGTCGTGAGCCTCGCCACGGCGGGGACGTGCGCTTCGCCGTCCAGCATCGCCTGGCGGTAGTGGGCGATCGACCAGCGCTGCGGTATGTTGAAGCGGAAAAGCTCCGAGAGTTCGGCCGCCGCTTTCGCGGTCGTCGTGTTGCGCCACGTGCGGAAGGGGACGAGCAGCCGGCCGCCGGCGTCGAACGCCAGATATCCGTGCATCATCCCCGAGACGCCCATCGCGTCGATCCGTCCGGGTTTCGCCCCGTGCTTCGCTTCGTAGTCGGCCGCGCACCGCGCGTACGCGTCGCGGACCCCCGCTTCTACCGCTTCGAGAGAATAGCTCCAGTAGCCGCCTTCGAGCGCGTTCTCCCATTCGTGCGCCCCCTGCGCGACCGTGCGGAAGGATTCGTCGATCAGCACCGCCTTGATGCGGGTGGAGCCGAGTTCTATGCCGAGCGAGGTCATTTTCCGCCGAGCCTCCACGCGACGTCGGAGAAGAACAGCTCCTTCTCCAGCGATTCCGGCGTGGTGTCCTTGGTGATGTGGACGAACTCCACGCCCATGATGCGCGCCCAGTCCGCCATTTGTTCGGCGGTGACGTCGTAGGTGAGGACCGTGTGGTGCGCGCCGCCGGCGCGGATCCAGCATTCGACGCCGGTCGCGAGGTCCGGAGCCGGCTTCCACATAACGCGGGCGACCGGCAGGTTGGGCATTTTGTAGATCGGTTTGATTACTTTCACGTCCTGGCATACGAGCCTGCATCTGCCGCCCATGTCGATCAGCGAAAGGACGATTGCGTCGCCGGGGCGCCCTTCGAAGACGAGCCTCGCCGGGTCCGCCTTGCCGCCGATGCCCAGCGGATGCACTTCGACCTTCGGCCTGCCCGCCGCGATCGTGGGGCACACCTCGAGCATGTGCGCGCCGAGCGTGCATTCGCGGCCCTTGGCGAGTTCGTAGGTGTAGTCCTCCATGAACGTCGTGCCGCCGCTCCCGCCTTCGCCCATCGCCTTGACGACCGCCGTGAGCGCCGCCGTCTTCCAGTCGCCTTCCGCGCCGTATCCGTAGCCCTGCGCCATGAGCCTCTGCGTCGCCAGCCCGGGCAGCTGCTCCATGCCGTACAGGTCTTCGAAAGTGTTGGCGAAGGCGCGGCAGCCCTCTTCCTCGAGCAGCCGCTTCATCGCGATCTCCTCTTTCGCCTGGTAGCGCACCGCTGCCGTGTTTTTTGTATTGAACGGGTACAGCGACCTGTATTTCGCGACGAGAGCGTCCGCTTCGCGATCCGTCACCGCGTTGATGCGCTCTGCGAGCAGGCCGACCGGCCAGGTGTTCACCTGCCAGCCCAGCTTCTCCTGCACGCCGACCTTGTCGCCTTCCGTGACGGCCACGTTGCGCATGTTGTCGCCGAAACGCATCACCTTGAGGTTGCGCGAGAAGCGCGCGCCCGCCGCCGCGCGCATCCATCCGCCTATGCGGTCGAGAACAGCCTTGTCCTTCCAGTGGCCGGCCACGATCTTGCGCGGCGTCCCCAGCCGCGCCGCGATGAATCCGTGCTCCCGGTCCCCGTGCGCCGCCTGGTTCAGGTTCATGAAGTCCATGTCGATTCCCTTGTCGGGTATCGACACGTTATATTGCGTCGCCAGATGGAGGTACGGCTTCTGCAGAAGCTTCAGCCCGTTGAGCCACATTTTCGAAGGCGAGAAGGTATGGCACCACACGACAAGGCCGGCGCACTTCGCTTCGTAGTTCGCCGCGAGCACGGTCTCCGTCGCGTCTTCAGGCGTCTTGACCGTCGTTTTGTAAACGATCCTGCACGGCAGACGCTTCGACGCGTTCATCTTGTCCGCCATCTCTTTCGCGCGCTTTTCAACAGTGGCGAGCACTTCCGGGCCGTACAGATGCTGCGATCCGACCACGAACCAGAATTCGCAATCTTTCAACTCCATTTTCATCCGCCTCCTTTTGCCGGCCGCTGCGTTGCCATACTGTCGGCAAGTGTCGTCAACGGCTCGTTTTTTCGCATTATACCACACATTCGAAAACAGAGTGGAACGGGCGTTCCGCCAGTTGACGCGGACGCAACTCTTCTGGCAACCGGCTGGAAGTCTGTTCCGCCTTGAAACGGCGCTGGCTCCATGGCGCAATTGCGGGCCGCGGGCATTTTCCGATTGCAGGAACGGACGGAAAATCGTATAATTGCGCATACAAGGAACGACTACTGGAGACGAATGCAAATGAAAAAACTCGCAATGCTGGCCGCGATCGCGGCGTTCGCGGTTTCCGCCCAGGCCCAATCGGCCATGGAAAACGATGCCGAAGATCTCGCAATCCCCGAAACGACGGCCAAGCCGCCCAAGAACGTCGCCGTCTGGCCGGCCTTCATCGCTTTGTGCGAATGGCCTGAAACGCCTGATCTGATCGGCCTGCGCATCACTATCCCCTTTTCCACGGTGCAGGAGAACGTGACCGGTTTCGACATCGGCTTCTGGGGGCGCGCGCGCTATTTCGAGGGCCTGCAGTTTAATGTAATCCGCAACGATGCGAGCGACCGTCTGTGCGGATTGCAGGTCGGCCTCTACAACACCACTTCCACCGCGGATACGCTCGGCATTCAGGCAGGCCTCTGGAACGAGGCGGGCACGATCGAAGGCGGCCAGTGCGGCCTCGTCAACACCGCCGGCATGATGAACGGCGTCCAGTTCGGCCTTATCAACCGCGCCGAAACGCTTTACGGATTCCAGATCGGCGTTGTCAACGTCATCCGTTCGGGCAACATCGTCTTCTGTCCGGTAGTGAACGTAGGGTTCTAAATGACGATCAAACCTTTCGCGGCTTTCAGGCCGGGCAAGGCCGACGCGGCGTCAGTCGCGTCGGTTCCTTATGATGTGGTGGACGCCGCCGGCGCCAGGGCGCTCGCGAAGGACAATCCCAAAAGCTTTCTCCACGTTTCCCGGCCCGAGATAGACCTGCCCGGGGCGCATAGCGGTTCGTCGCCGGAGGCGCTGGCGCAGGCTCGGCGCGCGCTCGACGCGCTCGTCTCGTCCGGGACGCTCTCGCAGGATCCTGTTCCGCGGTTCTATGCGTACCGCCAGACTATGGACGGCCGCGCCCAGACCGGCATCGTCGCCGCGTTCGACGCCATGGAATACGAAAGCGGCGTCATAAAGAAGCACGAGTTCACCCGTAAGGACAAGGAGGACGAGCGCGCGAGGCACATAGAGGTCCTCGGCGCTCAGACCGGCCCGGCCTTCCTCGCATACCGCGACGATCCGGAGATCTCCGCGCTTGTGGCGGAAGCTTGCGCCAGCGAGCCCCTCTTCGATTTCACCGCTCCGGACGGCGTAGGCCACGCTGGATGGACGATTGCGGACGCCGGCAGCGAAACAGCGGAACGTCTCGAGAGGCTTTTCGCCGAAAGGGTTTCCGCCGCCTACATAGCCGACGGCCACCATCGCACCGCCGCCGCCGCTCGCTACGCCGCAATGCGCGGCTACGAGGGCGAAAGCCGCTGGATAATGGGCGTCGCGTTCCCCGCGGGCGAACTGCGCATCCTCCCCTACAACAGGCTTGTCAGGGGATTCAACGGCCTCTCCAAATACGAGTTTCTTTCGCAGATATCCCGGGATTTCGAGATAGGCGCGAAAGGCGAGCGCGGCTGCCGCATGTATCTCGACGGCTCATGGCTCGACCTCGCATGGAGCGTTCCCCGCGGGGCGGACGCGGTTTCGTCGCTCGATGTCAGCTATCTGCAGGAAAACCTGCTCGCGCCGGTTCTCGGCATAGCGGACCCGAGAACCGATCCGCGGATTTCGTTCGAGGGCGGCGCCGGCGGCGAGGCGGTGCTCTCCGCCAAGATCGATTCCGGCGCGGCTGACGTCGCCTTTTCCATGAACGGCGTGACGATGGCGGAAATTATGGCGATAGCGGACGCCGGTTCGGTAATGCCGCCAAAATCGACGTGGTTCGAGCCGAAGCTCCGCAGCGGCCTGTTTTTGCATTTCGTGGCGTGAAGC
>JAFNRY010000223.1 GCA_017385345.1 Kiritimatiellia bacterium | reverse complement strand
GGCCCGCCGACATCCTCAGCATAGGCTGACGAATCGAAACTTATTGGCTCTGTCGCGGCAGAAGTCGCCGCATTGGCCGTGGGGCCCGGAGCGGCAAACAATGCCACCACAAATGTTCCATCGGCGCGCTCAAACCCGTTGGTGACGAAGCGCGGAACCTTCCGGAGGCCGCCGTCTGGCTTCTCCACCTGCTTGAGGAGCGGCGCCGCCGCGCCACCGCCCTGCCAGTTCGTGACATCGCTCCACTGCGCCGCGCCGGCACCGTTGTTCAGCGCCGCCTGGTCGTCGGCACGGAAATGCACTTGCAGGCCGTCAGACGGCAAAGAGCCTGCGGACGCCGCCGTAGCGGCCACCGCGCCTGCCAGCAGAACAATCTTTCGCAGTTTCGTCGGTTCCATCACAAGTTCTCCTTTGTCTTCATTTTAGTTCTCATGAGCATGCCTTTTTTTCATTGAAATTATGCAGCCGAACCACCACCGGCAATGAAAACGTCAGTCTTCATCTTGATGGGAATAGTCCGCGAATAGGATATTCCACCGACTCCTACGGACGTCGATCCAACATCTGCGGCAAATGTTACCGAAGATACCGCATACACGCCAGCAAGTCCAGCTACAAAGCCGCGTCTATCCATTCTGATATTGTCTGCCATGCCGAAACACCCTCTTGTGTTCTACACGACAATATTTTAGCAAAAGTAAACCTGCCGCCCGAACATGTAAATACACGTTTCTGGAGCAGCCTCTACCGCACGACGAGCTCGGCGTCGAGGAGGATGGTGCGCGGCGGAAGGTCGGGCGTCTTTATGCGCGAGACCAGGGTCTGCATGGCGACTTCGGCAATGGCGTCGAGCGGCTGGCGGATAGTGGTCAGCCCCAGCTTAGCGGCGACTTCAACGTCGTCAAAGCCGGCGAGCCGTATTTTCTCCGCGCCGCCGCCGATCCTGGCAAGCGTCTCGCCAAGTGCCGCGGCCGCGACGTCGTTTCCGGCGACGAAGGCGTCTGGCAACCCGTTCTTCAAGAACTTAGACACCGCGCGGCAGTTGTCGGGCTCGGCAAACAGCACGTTCCCCTTAAGCGACCAGAAGCCTCCGCTTTCGACTGCCGCAGCCGCGACGCCACGCATCCTGTTCGTGACCGTGGGCGCGGCATTGGGTCGATGGAGAAAGGCGATTCGCTTCGCGCCGGTGCGAACGAAATGCCTGCCGATCGCGAGTCCGGCGGCGAAGTTGTCTATGCCCACCACGTCGTAGCGGGAGCGCTCTGGCGGCGGCGCTATGTCATAGTCCAGGAGAACAACAGCGATCCCCGACCTCTCAAAATAGCGGATGATGTCCTCGCTGGCCATTGCGGAATCCTTCAGGAACTCGATCGGCTGGAAGAACACCCCGCACACTCGCTCCTTCGCAAACTGGTACGCAAGGCGCCGCGCTTCCCTGGCGCGGACCTTTGGGTCCGCTCCCTTTATCTCGCCGCGTATCAGATCCCAACCCGAGCGGTCGGCAAGATGCGCAAGCCGCCGGTCGAGCGGCTTGAAGATCTCCGCATAGTTCTCCCCAGGCACGACAAGCCCCAGCGCACCAGTCGCGTTCTGCGCAAAGCGCGTTATGACAGAAGCTGCACCCTTTCGCGTGACAACAAGCCCCTCGCGCTTGAGGTCGAGCGTGACACGGCTTATCGTTGGACGAGAAACGCCGAAGCGCCGCGAAAGCGCGGCTTCGCTCGGCAGATGTCTGTCGGAATCGTACTTTCCGGCGAGAATCTCGCGCCGCAATGCCTCGAAAATCTCTTTGTGCCCCTTCATGGAAATCTATTTTACCAAATCGCGCCGTCTCGACGCAAACAGGCCGAGAGCGAACAGATATGCGATACACAGCCCAAGCGTCACGACTATGCCTGCAGGTCCGAAAACGGACTGGGCAAATCCGAGGAGCGCGGAGACAATCCCTCCGCCTACGATCGCCATCACCATGAGGGACGTAATCTCGTTCGCCTTCGCGGGAAACCGCTCGATTGCAAGGCCCATGCACATCCCGAAGCTGTTGGCCGTCAAAAATGCGACAAACGCGACGACCGACAGAAATGCGAAAGGCGAGGGCACGAACGGAATGGCCGCGGTTGCGGCGAGACCGAGCCCCATGCACCATGGGAAACATTTAGCGGCGGAAACCTTCGCGAACACCACCGCCCCCGCGAATGCTGCGGCGGTTTTTGCGATAAAGTACACTGTCGAGCCCATGCCGGCGAGATCGACATCGACCTTGAAGACGTTCTTCAGATACTCCGGTATCGCGACCGAGAATCCTACATCCGCTCCTACGGAGAACAGTATGCCGACCGTCATAGCCAGCACATACGGCTCCTTCAGCATCGCAAGGCATCCTGTACAAGTGGTTGGGTTGACGAGTGTGTGAGTGGGTGAGTTGTTTTGGCATCGCTCGTCCGGTATCTTCGTCAGCCACAGCCATGCCGCCGCAACGACAGTCAACGCTCCATAGAGCGGAAAGAGCAACTTCCAGTTTCCGAAGGCTGTCGCCGTGAGATACACAAAGACAGGCGTAAGCGCCGCGCAAACGGCCTTCACGAACTGTCCGAGCGAAATGCGGCTCGCAAGCTGCGACGGCTCTACGACATTCGACATGAGCGCAGGGAGAGCGGCCTGAATAACAGTATTGCCAATCCCGACAAGCGCGAACGCCGCGACATAAAGATACCACCTCTCAGCGTTCGCGAAGAGCGGCACAACCATTGCCGCGACCGTGACGGCAAGCGAGACGAGGACGGAGTTCTTTCGCCCAATACGCCCGGAGAGGACGCCCGTCGGAATGGAAATGACGAGAAACCAGACGTATGCGAATATCGGCATCAACCACGAGATGCTCTCGGCGTTCGCCGCGCACTCGGCCTTGACCTGGTTCATCACCGTGCCGATGATGTCCCCGAAGCCCATCACGAAGAACCCCGCAAGAAGCGGAAGCATTGTGTATCGTTTTAAACTTTTCAACTTTTCCACCTTTCACCTTTTCAACCCGACATCTCCGGCCACCGCAAGCGCGGCATAGTCGCCGATGTTCTCGCCAAGCTCCGCCGGAACAATCCGGCAGACCTTCCTCGCAAGCGGCAGGGCCTCGCGGTTGAGGATCGGGTCTACGATCGGCATGAACAGATCGGCGTTGCGCATAAACACGCCGCCGAGCGCAATCACCTCGGGATTGAGGATGTCGATTGTGAACGCAAGAATCGTCGCAAGCTTTTCGGCCGACTCCCGGAAGACCTCCGTGCAGTCCGGGTCTCCGGCGCGGACGCGCGCGAACATCTCCTTTGTCGTAAGATCGAGCCCTTTCCTGATCTTGGCGAGACGCGCTATTCCGGCACCAGAGCAAAAGCCTTCGGCGCTCCCCTCCTTGTTGTATCCGACAGGGCCAGCCGGAGCAAGGCGAATGTGCCCGATCTCGCCCGCGTTGTCGTTCGCTCCGGAGTAGAGTTTCCCGTCTATGACGATTCCCGCGCCAAGGCCCGTGCCGAATGTCATGAAAACCATGTTCTTCGCGCCGCGCCCGGAACCATAGAGATACTCCGCAAGCGCACACGCGTTTGCGTCGTTCTGCACCGAGACAGGAACGCCAAACCGCTCTTTGAAAAAGTCCACCACCGGCACGTCGTCCCAGCCGGGGAGATTCGGCGGGGACATGATGACGCCGCGCTTCGAATCGAGCGGCCCGCCGC
>JAFNRY010000222.1 GCA_017385345.1 Kiritimatiellia bacterium | reverse complement strand
GGGGCGATTACATTCGAGAACGGCGGGACGCTGACGTTCACGGGCTCGACGCTGAAGATCGAAGGGGCGGTTTCCGGCAGCAAGTATGTCTTTGCCGAAGCCACCGGCGACGGCACGTTCGCAGGCGTTCCTGAGTTGGACGGCATGCGCGGCTGGACGGTGCGGTGCACCGCCAACGGAAAGCAGATCCGGGTCGTCAAGTCCGGCATTGTCGTCGCCATCTGGTAGGATTCCGGATACACTGCGCAAAAAAAACGAACGGGGCGGCGTCACAATGACGCGCGCCCCGTTCGCGTTTTCCGGTTTGAACAACGGCCTGGAAGCCCGTTCCGTTCAAGCCGGAGGCATATTTGATATAATCAGAGAGAGTCGCGCCGCAGGACGCGGCTTGCTCGAGTAATGGAAGGAGACGGAAACATGACAGGTGTGGAAATCGCGCTGGCGGGGCTGCTCGCGTATGGGCAGGTTATTCCAGTAGCACAGAAGGAGATTGTAAAGCACGCCGGACTGCAGGCGATTCACGCGGACGGCACTCTCACGCTGCGGCTTGTCGAGACTGGAAGGACTGAGTCGGAGGGAGACGACGGATCGAAGACCGTGACGATAAATCTCCGCGACGAGCATTATCCGTTTTTCGTCACTCGCCATGTAAAGACGTGGAAAGATTGCGGCGCGGTCGAAACCTGGTACGAGATACGCCATGACGAGCCTTCCTCCGTGAAATTGATACGAGTCGACAGTTTCGCCTCCCGCGTCGAGGTAAAGGCGAAGGAGGTATCGGTCCTCACCCTGACGGGCGAATGGGCTATAGAGAGCAATCTAACCGAGGGGAAGGTCGCCAACGGCCAGATCGCGCAGTATCTTTCGCTTTCCGGCACACGCGACGCATGGGAGAGCAACGCGGCCATGATGGTATCCTTCGGCGAAACGGACGAGGAGAACGGAAAGGTACTCGGCGTTGCTCTCGAGTGGACCGGGCCGAGCGAAAAGCGCGTCCGCCGCAGCTGGAACGGCGAGGAAACGGACGTTTTCGCGGGCGTGGCGTTCCCGACGGGGCCGTACACGCTCGATCCCGGCAAGACGTTCACGACGCCGAAGGCGATACTCGTCTGGTCTGAGAACGGCAGGGGCGAGGTTTCGCGCCAGTACCACCGTTGGGCGCGCAACCATCTTCTGCCGCACGGAACCGAACTGCATCCCGTCCTTCTCAACAGCTGGGAAGGTTCGTATTTCTCCTTTACCGAAAAGACGCTCCACGACATGATGGACGGAGTCAAGGAAATGGGAGGGGAAATGTTTGTCGTGGACGACGGCTGGTTCGGGCTCGGGAAGCACGCCCGCGACGAAAAGAACCGCGCCACGGTTGGCCTCGGCGACTGGGTCGTCAATCCAAAGAAGCTTCCGCACGGCATGGACGGCCTCGCGCAGGAGGCGGCGAAGCGCGGCCTGAAGTTCGGCCTTTGGGTCGAACCGGAGATGGCGAGCTACGAGGCGAGCGATCTGGCGGTTGCCAATCCCGACTGGCTGCTCCGCGAGAAGAACCGCAGCGTCCTAACGGGGCGCGGCGGCTCGCAGGTCGTTCTCGACTATACGAACCCGGCCGTCACGGACAACATATTCAAGCAGCTCGACGCGTTGTATTCGTCCGTTCCGTCGCTCGCTTACGTGAAGTGGGACTGCAACCAGAACATAGTCAATCCCGGCTCCACGCATCTTCCGGCCGACCGCCAGGGGAACCTCTGGTACGACTACACTGTTTCGCTTTACGGACTGTGGGCGAGGCTGCAGGCGAAATATCCGCAGATCATGATGCAGGCCTGCGCCTCCGGCGGCGGCCACATGGACTTCGGTTCGCTGCGCTACGCCGACGAGTTCTGGACGAGCGACAGGACGGATCCGTACAACCGCGTGTTCATGCAGTGGGGCGCGGGGCAGTTCTATCCGGCGATCGCCATGGCCTGCCACGTCACGCAGAGCGGCCGCAAGACCCCGCTCAAATACAGGTTCGACGTCGCCATGACCGGGCGGATGGGCTTCGAGCTCCATCCGGAGAACCTGAAGCCGGAGGAGATAGAGTTCGGCAAGAAGGCGGTGGCGGACTACAAGAGAATCAGGCCGGTCGTGCAGCGCGGCGATCTGTACAGGCTCGTTTCCCCGTACGGCGGCGAGATGGCCGCGCTCGCCTACCTTTCGGAGACCGGGGACCGGGCGGTCGTGTTCGCTCTCGGCCTCGAGAAGGAAGGGAAGATCGAAAAGACCATGCGTCTGCCGTTCGTCGATCCTTCGGCCGGATGGTCTGTGAAGGAGATCAACACGGCGGACAGGACGCACGGCGGAACGCTCGAAGGAGGCGCGCTTTCGCTGGCCCTTGAAGGCAAGTACGATTCGGCCGTGTTCGAAATCGTGAAGAAATGACGCCGCAAGACAGGTGGAAAGCGTAATCGCGATGAAAGAATTGATCATAGGCGGGAGAAAGTTCTCGAACAGGTTCTTCCTTGGAACGGGGAAGTTCGCGTCGAGAGAAACCATGGAAAAGGCGCTCGCCGCGTCCGGCACGGAACTGGTGACGGCGGCGCTGACGCGCGTCCGCGAGGAGGCGCCCGAAAGCGACGATATACTTTCCTGCATCGACAGGGCGAAGGTCGAGGTCATGCTCAACACGTCGGGCGCCCGCAACGCGGACGAGGCGGTGCGCATCGCGAGAATCGCCCTCGCCGCCGGCTACAGGTGGATAAAACTCGAAATACACCCCGACGCGCGCTATCTTCTGCCGGATCCGGTAGAGACTCTCGCCGCCGTCGAACGGTGCGCCAAGCTCGGGATGGTGGTCCTTCCGTACATAAACGCCGATCCCGTGCTTGCACGGCGGTGCGAAGAGGCCGGAGCGGCGGCGGTCATGCCGCTCGGTTCGCCGATAGGATCCAATCTCGGATTGCGCACGCGCGACATGATTTCCATAATAGTGGAGCAGTCGCACGTGCCCGTGGTCGTGGACGCTGGAATAGGGCTTCCGTCGCACGCGGCGGAGGCGATCGAACTCGGCGCCGACGCTGTTCTGGCGAACACGGCGGTGGCCGCCGCCGGCGATCCGGTCGCGATGGCCGAAGCGTTCAGGCTCGCGGTGCGCGCCGCGGAACTCGCCATCGCGGCGCGTCCGCCAGCCCCGCGCTCCACGGCCTCGGCGACTTCCCCGATGGACGATTTCGACATCTTCAAGGAGGGGGAATCCCTGTGAGCGGCAATCTGGCCGAACTCGCGGAAAAGGCCGTGGCCGAAGCGCTCGGGCGCATGCCGGGCCGGCCCGGGAGCATGGAGGCGGCCATACGCCACGCCGTGGGCGGGCCCGGACATGGCGGCAAGCGCATAAGGCCGCAGATATGCCTCGCCTCCGCGGTCGCCGCCGGAGGCGAGGCCGCGGACGCCATGCACGCCGCGGCCGCTATCGAATTGCTCCACAATTACACTCTCGTCCACGACGATCTTCCCGCCATGGACAACGATACGATGCGGCGCGGCGCTCCATCGACGTGGGCGCGGTTCGGCGAGGCCGGCGCGATACTCGCGGGCGACGCGCTCCAGGCGCTGGCGTTCCGAGAGGCGTCGCTGAGCGCGAAGAATGCCGCCGCGGTCGTCGCGGAACTCGCGGAGGCCGCGTACGGCGTGGTCGCCGGCCAGGTGGAGGACGTGGAGCGGAGCGGCGATTTCGACTATATCTACAGGCACAAGACGGCCGATCTCTTCATCGCCGCCGCGCGAATGGGAGCCGCTTCGGCCGGCGCCGCGGAATCGACGGTAGATGCGCTCGGCCGCTACGCGCGCGAGCTCGGCCTCGCTTTCCAGCACAGAGACGATATTCTCGACGGCGATTCCCCGTTCGGCGAAGAGACCGCCCGTAGGCTGGTGTCCGAAAAAACCGCCGCTGCCATAGCCGCTCTCGACGGACTGCCGGGGGATGTCGCATTTCTCGCGGAACTCGCCGCGTCGCTGGAAAGGAGGAACGCATGAAGGGGTTGAAAGCCGTCATCCTCGCCGGAGGCAGCGGCGAACGCTTCTGGCCGCTGTCAACGCCGGACCGTCCGAAACAGTTTCTTTCAGTCTTCGGGAGCGAGAGCCTGCTTCGACAGACAATTTCACGTCTGGGCGGGCTCGTGGCGGCGGACGACGTTTTCGTGGTGACGTCGAGCCGTCTTGCGCCGGCCACGCGGAGGGAATTGCCCGAAGTGCCGCGGAACAACATCGCGGGCGAGCCGGCGAGGCGCGACACAGCCGCCGCCGTCGCGCTCGGCGTCGGCCTTGCGGCGCGGGACGGCGGCGATCCCGTAATAGCGTTCTTTCCGAGCGACCATCTCGTCGCCAAGCCGGCGAAGTTCCGCGCAACATTGAGAAGGGCGGCGGCGGCGGCGCGCAAAACGAGGAAAATCGCGGTAGTGGGAATAGTTCCCTCGTGCAATTCGTCCGCTTTTGGCTATGTCGATCCGGCGACCGCGCGTTTTGTGGAAAAACCGGATTCCGCCACGGCCGCCAAATACGTAAAGGCGGGATTCCTGTGGAACGCCGGAATGTTCATCGGAAGGGCGAGCGTGTTCCGCGAGGCTTTCAAGGCGCATGCTCCCGAGCTCTCCACGCTCGCAGCGCCGGCGAAGGCGCCGTCGGCGAGAAAACTCGCCCGCATCTACGCCGCGCTGCCGCGGATTTCCTTCGATTACGCCGTCATGGAGAAGATTTCGCGCCGCCCAGCGCGAAACGGGAACGGAATAACGGTTCTGCCAGGGGATTTCGGGTGGGACGACGTTGGAAGTTTTCTCTCTTTCGACAAGTATTTCCCGCACGACAAGGACGGCAACGTACGCGAGGGTCCGTGCGCTCTCGTCGAATCCAGGAACAATATTTGCGTAAGCCGTTCGGCACGCATAGCGTTGGTCGGCGTCAGCAATCTCGTAGTCGTCTCGACCCCCGGCGCCGTTCTGATAGCGGACAAATCCAGCATTTCCGGACTCAAAAAAGCGGTTTCGATGTTTGGATAGAAGTCGGAAGGGCCGGAGACCGGCCGCTTTTTGAAATTTTATTGATAAAATAACGCGGTATATGCTATAATCACAGAAACACGGCAGCCTGAAGAGCGTCGTGCCAAGGAAGAGAATAAAAAATGAAGAAAGACATACATCCCGCCTACGGGGAGGCCACGATAACCTGCGCTTGCGGCAATACGATCAAAACGAGATCCACCCGCAAGGAAATGACCGTCAACACCTGCTCGGCCTGCCATCCTTATTTCACGGGCCAGAAGACGATGGTTGACACCGAAGGCCGCGTAGATTC
>JAFNRY010000221.1 GCA_017385345.1 Kiritimatiellia bacterium | reverse complement strand
GGTCGCCACCAATCCGGTCGTGAAGGTCGAGCGCTACTACCCCGGGCGTCCTACGCCGACGCTGAACATCACGTATCGCTATCTCGGCACGCGCAGGGTTTCGGAGTATCCGGACGGCTCCATTGAAGGCATGTCCGCGAGCGGAACCAGCGCGGACGCTCTCGGAGTCGTCACAAACTCCACGCGCATCGTGGTCGAGACTTACAGCGACGGCTATTTTGCCGGAACGAATCTCGTGGCACGCGATGCGCAGTTCAGGGTGCGGTACGCCAAGAATCTCCAGGCGGCGCCGATACAAGGCAGGCTGCGCTGGCCGTCTGATGGCTATGTCAAGGGCGGCAGGAACACGATCGTGGCATGGTGCGACATGGACAACGACGGCGCGTTCACGCCCGGCGAGCCGATAGGCTTCGCCGAGAACGTCGAGATCGGCTGGAAGGGCGCGGACGTCGAAATCTGCATGACCGACACCTCGCCTGTCATCACCCGCCTCGCGCTGGGCGCGACGACGGATGGCGGATCCTCCTCCTCGTCTTCGGATTCCGGCGTGGACAACGCGCCGGCCACGGACAGGCGCGTCGTCTGGGGCGACGAGGACGGCGACCACCACGACGTCTATTCCGGCAGCGACACAGGCGGCCAGATCGAGCGTGTTAGGGTGGTCCGCACACTCGTAAACGGCAGGAGCATACTCAATCTCGGAGGCTCCGACTGGAACAAGACCGTGCTTGACACGATTCTCACGCTCGGACAGAGGCCGTACATCTTCGAAGCCGACATATTCTCTCGCGGCGGATTCGACATCGACTGGGACGACCTCTACAACGACGTGGTTTACCAGATGGCCGGTTACGGAGAGGACGTCACGAACGTCACATACCGCATCGTGCTGGGCAACGGAACAATTGACCCGAACATGACCAACAACCTGTTCTCGGTTGCGACGACGAGGCATTTCGACGGCAGCAGCAACCGCCAGAGGCCGATCGAAATCGCGCCCGGCGCGGAAGACGCGCTTGTTTACGGAGCGAGGCCGACGTTCAAATGGTCGATGGAAGGCCGCGACACATACACCGCGTTCAAGCTCCAGATCACGAAGGCCGGCACCGACACGGTCGTCTGGGATTCCGGACTCCGCAGAGCCGCGCTGCGCGACCTCGACGGGAACTACTTCTTCACGCCGGAGGCCTACGCCGGGTGCGAACTGGAGCCTGGCGCGGCGTATTCGTGGCGCGTCTCGATGTACAACGCGAAGTTCAAGCGCGACTTCTGGTCGGATTCGGACGCTCAGTTCAGGATGGCTTCCACTCTCGACGGCGCGATGCCGGTGTGCGTGAAGTACTTCGGCCCGTCGAAGGCTCTCGCCGCCAGCACGGTGAAGGTCGAAGCCTACGAAAGGCCCGACTTCTCCGGCGAACCCGCCGCGCGGGCGATCGCGACGAACAAGACGAGCGTCGCGGACGCGGAATCCGGCGCGGCGAACGCCTGGCTGCACGGGCTCTCCCGCGGCGGCACGTACTACATTCGCGCCTGGCTCGACATGAACGGCAGCGGCGCGAAGGGCGCGGCCGACGCGTTCGAAGCGCGCGGATGGACCTGCCTGCGCGAGAAGGATCTCGACGATCCGCTCGTCCCCGCACCCGTCGTCTTCGCGTACGACACCGGGGCCCGCCAGTCCGTCGAGGTGTTCATAGAAGACGTCGATTCCAACGGCAATCGCCTGCCCGACACGTGGGAGATGGCCGACAACGGCGGCGAGCTCTACGACGGCGTCGCGAAGCTTGACGCAACGATCGCCGGCGCGATACCAGTCGCGAAATCGCTGACGGGCGACATGAAAGAGTTGAAGAGCGCGCCGCTCGCCGGCGGACTCGAAGGAATCGTGGCGTCGATGCTCGGCACGAGGGCCGGGGCGGCGCTCGCCCTCGGAGTTTCGCCTTCGCGCGTCAGGGCTTCGGCCGGCGGCGGCATCGCCGTGGCGTGCGAGGTCGAAAGCGTCGAGGTGGCGGAGATCGGTTTCGACGGCGAAGGCGGAATCGCGCTCGCCGTGGCCGGAAAGGCGAAGGAGCTTTCCGCCGCCGGCTCCTCCTACTACGGGAGCGTCGAGACGGTTCCTGCCACGGTGTCGGCCGAGGTCTATCGCATAGACACTCTCGATGCGGAAGACTGGGGCGATCCGGTCGCCGTCGCCGAAATAACCGTCGGGGACGGAACGCGGACGACAATACCTCTCGCGGGCGCGGCTGGCGGCGCGAGCGGATTCTTCAAGGTCGTCGTGAAACGGCAGGCTGCGGAATGAAAAACATGAAAACGAAAAAGACGATACGCAAGGTGCTCGTGATCAACTCGGGATCGAGCTCCCTCAAATACCAGCTCTTCGACATGGAGAAGGGCGAAAGACTCGCGAAAGGTCTGGTCGAGCGCATAGGATGCGGAGGGCCGGCGGACCACGCCGCCGCCCTCGGCCAGGTCGTCGCGGAACTCGGCAACCCCAAGGACATAGACGCGATCGGACACCGCGTGCTGCACGGCGCGGAAGTCTTCAAAGACTCCGTCGCCGTGACTCCGGCCGTCCTTGCGAAACTCGACAAACTCGTGAAGTTCGGTCCGCTTCACATGCCCGCCAACATTGGCGGCATACGCGCCTGCCAGCGCATCTTCAAAGGCGTGCCGAACGTCGCTGTATTCGACACCGCCTTCCACCAGACGATGCCGGACTGCGCCGCGATGTACGCAATCGATCCGAAGTACTACAAGAAGCTCGGCATCCGCAAGTACGGATTCCATGGCACGTCGCACAGGTTCGTGACGCTCGAGGCGGCCAGATTCCTCGGCAAGAGCCCGTCGAAGGTGAATCTCGTGACCTGCCACATGGGCAACGGTTCGTCGCTCGCCGCGGTCAAGAACGGAGAGTGTGTCGATACGACAATGGGGCTCACGCCGCTTGCCGGCCTGGTGATGGGCACACGCTGTGGCGACATCGACGCGGCCGCCGTTCTCGCCATCATGGAAGACGGGAAGCTCACGCCGGCCGAGACCGACACCCTTCTCAACAAGAAGTCCGGACTTCTCGCGCTCGCCGGGTCGAGCGACTGCCGCGACATATGCGCGAAGGCGGAGAAGGGCGACAAGGCGGCGGAGCTGGCGCTCGAGATGCTCGCCTACCGCACGGCGCTCTACATCGGCGCCTACAACACGATCGTCGGCGGCGCCGATGCGATCGTCATGACCGGCGGCATCGGCGAGAACTCGAGCGAAGTCCGCGAGCGGATCGTAAACCGCCTCGGAGCGCTCGGGATCAAGCTCGACAAAAAGGCCAACAAGATACGGGGCAAGGCGGGGACGATTTCGGCCAAGGGGTCGAAGATTCCCGTCGTGGTGCTGCCCACAAACGAAGAACTCATGATCGCGCGCGACACCGCCGCGATACTCGGACGGGGAAAATGAAAGCGATAGAATCGATAGTAAAGCGCGCGTCGGAGCTGCAGGGCACGGTCGTCCTGCCCGAAGGAATGGATCCGCGCGTCGTGGAGGCGGCCTGCGCCTGCGCCGACCGCAAGATCTGCAAATGCATCGTCCTCGGCACGCCGGAGGAAATCGCGGCCGCCGAAGCCAAGGCCGGCAAGGAACTCGCCGCCCGCGGAATAGCGACGATAGACTACACCAAGGGCGACGAAGCGCTCGAGCAGGCGTACTTCGAGGCGTGGAACGCCAAGGAGGCGAAGAAGCCCGCGGAGAAGCAGAAGCCGATCGACATCGAGACGGCGCGCAAGACGCTGCGGACGAAGAGAATCTACTTCGGCGGCATGATGGTGCGCCTCGGTCGCGCGGACGGACTCGTCGCGGGTTCCATCGCCTCGACGGGCGACATGCTCCGCGCCGCGTTCCACACCCTCGGGACGGAAAAGGGCGTCAAGACGGCGAGCTCCTGCTTCATCATGGATCTCCAGAAGCCGACACCTTCCGGCGACGGCGTTCTTGCATTCGGCGATTGCGCCGTGATTCCTGATCCGACGGCGGAGCAGCTCGCGGACATCGGTCTCGCCACGGCGAAGACCTACCGCGACCTCACCGGCTGCGAGCCCCGGGTCGCGTTCCTTTCCTATTCCACGAAAGGCTCGGCCGCGGGTCCGCTCGTCGAGAAGGTCCAGAAGGCCGTCGAACTCGCGCGCCCGCGTTTCGCCGAAGCCGGAATCAGGATGGACGGCGAGATGCAGTTTGACGCGGCGATCGTCTCGTCCGTGGGTTCGCTGAAGAATCCTTCCGGCGAAATCAAGGGCGACGCGAACGTGTTCGTCTTCCCGGATCTCCAGAGCGGAAACATCGGCTACAAGATAGCGCAGCGCATCGGCGGCGCCACCGCCATCGGTCCGAACCTCCAAGGCCTCGCGAAGGCCATGAACGACCTTTCGCGCGGCTGCTCGGCCGAGGACATCGTCGGCACCGTGTGCGTGACGCTGCTCCAGAGCGCGTCCAAGAAGTAGGGCGGCGCGAGGGGAACAGAAGCACGGAAGACGGAGAGTGGCAATGACGGAAGAAGCGATGCTCGAGCGCGCAAGGGAGGTCTTCGATATTGAGTCGGAGGGTCTGCGCCTCGTGCGACGTTCGCTCGGCGCGGAGTTTGCGGCCGCCGTCTCGCTCATGCTGGAATGCATCCGCTCCGAGGGCATAATCGCTGTCACCGGCGTCGGCAAGAACCTCGCCGTGGCGGAGAAGGCGAGCGCGATATTCGCCTCTACCGGCACACGCTCGATCGTGCTAAACCCCGTCCAGGCGATGCACGGCGACCTCGGGATGGTGGCGCCGCGCGACGTGCTGCTGGCGCTCAGCTTCTCGGGCGAATCCGACGAGATTCTGCGGCTGCTGCCCGCCGCGCGCCGTCACGGCTTGAAAGTCGTTTCGATCACGGGACGTCCCGATTCGACGCTCGCGAAGATGAGCGACGTGCACGTACCGGTTCCCTGCGGCAGGGAGGCCTGCCCTTTCGGCATGGCCCCGACTACCTCGACGACCGCCACCATGGCCATGTGCGACGCTCTCGCCATGGTCATGCTCGACGCTCTCGATTTCGACGTTTCGCAGTACGCGATGAACCACCCGGCCGGGGCGATAGGCAGAGCGCTCGTCATCAAGGTCTCCGACATCATGCGCAAGGGCGACAGACTCGCGCTCGTCCCCCCGTCGGCCACCGTGACGGACGCCCTTCTTGCAATGACGAAGGCGCAGTGCGGCGCAGCTGTCGTGGCGGACGCGGACGGCAGGCTGCTTGGCATATTCACCGACGGGGACTTCAGACGCGCAATGGGAGAGGCCGGCGCGGCCGCCGCCGCCCTGCTCTCCTCCACGGTAGAAACGCGCATGACGCGTTCTCCGAAGTACGCCGCGGAGGACGCATACGCCGCCGACCTGCTCAAGATTTTTTCCGAGAAGAGGATCGACGACCTTCCCGTCTGCGACGTCTCCGGGCGCGTGAAGGGGCTGGTGGACATCCAAGATCTCCCGAAAATGAAGGTGTTGTAGAAAACGCGGTTAGGCAAGCAAGAAAGGAAAAGCAAGCATGAAACTAACAAAGATCGCGGTATTTGCGGCGGCTGCGGCCGCGGCTGCGGCCCTCTCGGCCGCTCCGAGGCAGGCCGGAGGGCGGAACAAGGCGCAGGCGGCCGCGCAGGACGACGCGGAAGGTCCAGTGTTTCGCGTGTCGGTCGATCAATTCCCCAAGACCGGCAAGGCCGCCACGTTCGACGCCCCCAAAATCGACGCGGCCACCAACATCGGCAAGTGCTGGACCAAGCCGCGCAAATGGATCGTCCTCGAAGCAAAGTACACAACCTACTGCAAATCCATATGGGTGGACCGCCTCAACTTCACATGGCACGTCCTGCTCGATACCAAGACCGCCACCGAGAAGTCGAAAGACGATCGCGCCAAGCTCGCGCCGTATTCCTATTTCAACCAGACCGTGACCTACGTCAACATACCCCAGGGTTCCCACGCCGCGTCGGTCTGCCTGCCGCCGTCGTATCTCGAGAGATTCGGCGAGCCGAAGGCCGTCGGCCTCGTCGTCACGGACGCGAACGGCCAGACGCTGTACGCCGGCTGCGACAGCGGCGTGCCGGGCATCAGGGGC
>JAFNRY010000220.1 GCA_017385345.1 Kiritimatiellia bacterium | reverse complement strand
GCCGGGAAGCCCGGATGGAACGAACTTCTGAACCTGCAGTCGCCCGCCGCCGCCCGGCAAATGGACGAAATGCGCGCGAAGGCCCGCGCCGCGCGCCAGCGCTACTACGGCAAGACCCTCAGCGTGTACGCCCCTCTCTACATCGGCAACACCTGCGTCAATTCATGCAGATACTGCGACTTACGCATCCAACACAAGGGCACTCCGCGACGCAACCTGACGATGGACGAAATACGGCGCGAAGCCGAAGCCGTGAAATCGCACGGAATCGACTCCCTTCTGGTGGTGGCCGGCGAGGACCCCTCGGCAAATACGGTCGCGCATCTTGCCGAAGCCGGGGCCATGCTCAAAAAAATGTTTTCCAACCTTTCTCTCGAAGTCGCGCCGCAAACCGAGGAAGGCTACTGCGAACTTTTCGCCGCGGGCTACGAAGGCCTCACCTGCTTCCAGGAAACCTACGATCCGGTCCGCTACGCCTATTTCCATCCGGCAGGGCCGAAAAGCGATTACGGCTACAGGTTGCGAACCCAGCTGCGCGCCGGCCGCGCCGGCTTCAGACAGCTCGGTTGCGCATTTCTGCTCGGTCTGTCGAAATGGCTTCCCGAGGCGGCGAGCCTCGCCGCACACGCGATGTATCTGATGAGGGAATGCTACCGCGCCAAAATCCAGTTCGCCTTCCCGCGCTTCTGTGCCGTCGAGGGCGGGTTCCAGCCGGAGTTCCCGGTCTCGGAAGAGAAAGTGGAGCGGATGATGCTCGCTTTCCGCATCGTCTTTCCCCAATGTTGCATGACGGTCTCGACGCGCGAATCCCCGTCTTTCCGCGACAGAATAGTACAGACCGCGGCCGACAACATGAGCGCCGGCTCTCGAGTGACTCCCGGCGGGTACGCGGTTCTGGCCGGGAAAGACGTCGCCCAGTTCACGCTGACCGATTCGCGCGCTCCGGAAGAGGTGTACGCCGCCATACGCGCCAACGGCCAAGAACCTGTTTTCAAGAACTGGGACAATCGCATCTAAGCGGCGTGCGGCCGCAACCTCTGTACGCGCCGCACCTGGAGGGCCGCGTAGGCGTTGAGCGTCCCCGCGTTCCTGTCCAGTATCTCGCGTATCTGCCGGCGCGAAAGAGGCTTGAGATTGCCCTCGCGCAGGCTCCTGTCGCCCGCGCCGCCCGCTGCCAGCCCGAGATCCCTCCTGACACGGTCGATCTCGTCCCCGGCGACTCCATTGAGCGCCAGCGCCTTGACGAACGCGTCTTTTATCGCAAGCACTTCTTCGTGCGATATCGACTCGCCGTTCTTCCATGTCCTGTGGACATAGTTGTTCATCTTGCCGATGGAGGTTTCGCTCGTAAGCTTGATCTCGCCGGCGTTCTACGAACCGGACGCGGCCTCCTCGAACTGGCGGAGCGAAATGTTGACGTTCGCGAGATCTACATAGCTTGGCATCGGAGACCTCCTTGTCTTGACTTGGCGTTTTCGTCTTGCGGCTTCATCTCGTGTACACCGCGACGGCCGCAAGGTTACGCCGTCCGGCCGGTCAATCGAGCACGCGCACTGTCGGCCCTTCCCCGGAATAGGAATCGAGCCCTCCCCCGAAGAACTCCGCTCCGTCGCCGCCGGATTGCGCCCGCCCCGGCTTGAACTTAGGCCTGTCGCCGAAAAGCACCGTGCCGAGCCGCACCCACGTCGCCCCTTCTTCGACGGCGGTTTCAAAATCGCCGCTCATGCCCATCGAAAGGCGCGGCAGCGAAAACCCGAGCGCCTGCTCGACGGAATCGCGCGTCTCCCTCAAGGCGCGGAAATACGGCCTCGCCTCCTCGCGGTCCGGCGAATACGGCGCCATCGTCATGAATCCCTCGAGCGAGATTCGCGGACAATGCTCCGCCACGAATCTGGCTACGCGCGGCGCGTCCTCCCTGCGCATGCCACTCTTCGACTTTTCGCCGGAGGTGTTCACCTCGAGAAGGATGCGCGGACGCGCCCCCGTCTCCTCGGCGACGGCTTCGATCCTGGCGGCCAGCTTTTCCGAATCGACGGAATGGATGAAATCGAAAATCGCCAGCGCGTGGCGGACCTTGTTGCTCTGGAGGTGTCCGATGAGATGCCACGACGGGCCGGCCGGCGATGCCGGCTTCTTCCATGCCGCCTCCTGCACCTTGTTCTCGCCGACGATGCCGATTCCGGCCCGCCACGCCTCCTCCACGGCCTCGGCGCCGTGCGTCTTCGTGACGGCTACAATCTCCACGCCGGACGAATCGCGCCCCGCACGCGCGCACGCCGCGGCGATGCGCCCTTTAATATCCTCGAGCGTCTTGGCAAAGTCCCTCATGGATGTAGCCTTTCGAATTTTTCCTCTTCCACGAACCTGTCGAACGCGCAGTCTATGGTCTGTGCCGAATGCGCGTCAGAGGAGAGAATGAAACGCGCCCCCCTCTCGCGGAGCATCGCGCGGAAGACAGGAGAAGGATACGCGTCGTCGAGCCAGCCGCGCGCGATACCCCCCGTGTTCACCTCAACAAGTCTTCCCGTTTTCGCTACCGCGTCCGCGGTAGCCTCGAGTTCGCCGAGATACCACGGCGCGCTCTCGTCGAAATACGGATGCTTGGCGTTGAACT